>CAZZNP010000007.1:48323-62502 GCA_964655785.1 uncultured Gemmatimonadota bacterium | reverse complement strand
ACCGTCCTGGACGGGGCCGCAATCAGGAAGCGTAACCGTCCTGGGCAGGCCCGCAGTGCTGCGACTCGGCCGGCGCACGGTACCTGACGCGGTGATCGGGGGTTTCGATGCGGATGCCGCCCTGTTGCTTCGAGGTAAGACAGTGGTCGAGGATGCCGCACACGGTCAGCGTCCGTTCCACCGGGATCGGTGAAACACCGGTCTCGAACATCTCATCGATTCGCGACACCAGGCAGGCCGAATAGGTGACCGGCGGCGTGGGAGGCAGGAAGAACTGGGTCGACTGCGGGTTGGGCTCGTTCTTAACACGGGCGGCGAAACAGTAGTCGCCGATCGCGCTATTGAGCATGAGGAGCGTGGTCTTCAGCCCATCCATGTGTTCGATGAAGTATGCGACCGGATCTTCGGCGAGGCGCTGCAATTCGCCCGACCCCAGCAGGTCCTGCGTGCGGCCGTCCTTATCGGTCAGTCCCTTCGGGCTGTCGCAGCGGGACAGTGCCGATTCCAGCAGTTCCTTCGAGTACCGTCCCTGCTCGCCGGCCTCCCAGACTTCATCGCCTGAGATCATCTGCACCGCCCTGACGCCCGTCTCTCCGCCCCTGCGGCGCTCGATCATGCACTGCATGGCCTCGAGGGCATGATAGTCCATGGCATCCGAACCGCCGACGCCCACCATCAACGCTTCCTCTATCTCGCATTCCAGCGGCAGTTCGAGGTCGGGCAGCCGCCAGGTGACCGGCAGGCTCGAACCGGCGAGCACGGGAAACCCGAGACGCTTCGAGTCGGCCACCATCTCCTGTCCCTTGTCGAAGCTATAGGACAGGTTCTTGTCGTTATAGACCGGCACGGAACGGCCGTCCTGTTCGAACACTTCCACGCAGGCCTTGAACATATCGTAACGCGGGTAGAGTTTCTGGCCCTTCTCATTATTCGGATAGTCGCCGTGCTCGCAGATGATCAGGATCCCGTCAACCGCCAGAGAATCCCCGCCGCACCGCAGGGCTTCGGCGATCGTGGGATAGACCTCGAAACCGAATTCGCGGGCGCGGTCGCCGCTCTGGTCGCCTTCGGGTTGCTGGTCGACGTAGAGCGAGACCACCTCGACATCCGGCCTGTGCCAGCGGCCGGACCGGGGGTAGCCGACGAGGAAGCGGTCCGCGAAATGCTGCGTGTGGGATAGATAGGTGTAGATGGAACTGATGACAGCAAGCCGTTTGGGCATGATCTCAGTATCTCCAGAACGTGGACTCTTCAGGTGCCGGATAAACAACGTCCAAATGGGGCGTCTCCAGACGTACTTGTCCCTCGTGCAGACTGTCCACGCCCGCCGCGGTCAGTCCGGAGGTTAACAGGGTCCGTTCGACGGGATAGGCAGCCTCGCCCGTGAGGAACATTTTTTCCACGTTATTGACCTGCGGCGAGAAGAAGTTGGCCAGCGTGGTGCGCGCGGGAGGCATGGGCAGGTACATCTGGGTCGACAGCGGCTGGCTTCTTTCCGACAGGCGTGCCGCGAAATTGAAGTCTTCGACCAACCCGCTGAACAGGATCATGGTGCACCTGGCCCCGTCGCGGTGTTCGTAGGTATAGGCCACGGGGTCCTCCACCATTCGCTTCATCTCGTTGATGGTCGGAAAGACGTTGTTGAACCCGTCGCGGGACGGTTTCAGCGTATGACTGCGGCAAAGAGCCGCTTCGAAGAGCTCGCGGGACCACGCTTCTTCATGGTACGCATCCCAGAAGGCTTCGCCCCGCCGGGCGTGAAGCCAGGAGACGCCCGACTCGCCGCCCTTGCGCCGCTCAACCATGCATTGCAGGGTTTCCAGGCCGTGAAAATCGTAGCTGTCGACCCCGCCGTAGCATACGCACACCGCTTCTTCGACCTCGGCGTGAAGCGGCATTTCGATGGACGGAGTCCGCCAGGTGACCGGCAGGCTCGAACCGGCCATGAAGGCAAACCCGAGCCGCCTGGACGTATCGTACATTTCCCTGGCCCAGTCCCAGTTCCACGATAGGTGCTTGTCGTTGAAAATGGGGGCGGAACGTCCGCTGTGCTCGTAGACCTCCACGATCTCGCGGAACAGTTCATATCTCGGATAAAGGCGTTGGCCCTTTTCATTAGTCGGATACTCGCCGTGCTCACCCACCAGCAGGACGCCTTCCACCTGCAGCGAATCCCCGCCCAGGGTAAGGGCGTCGGCGACCGTGGGATAGATTTTCATCTGCGGGAAGCGGGCGGCACGGTCCCTGCTCAGATCTTTCTCACCCACCTGGTCCACGTAAAGGGAGACCAGGTCCATGGGAGGAGTGTGGTGCCTGCCGCCCCAGCCGTAGCCCTCGAGAAACCGGTCCACGATATGCTGGGTGTGTGCGTACGGGTGGTAAACGGTGGTGATTGCGGCGATTCTCGGTCTGTGCGGCATGGGTAATGGAACGCTCCGGGTTATACCATCATTCAGATGGCATGAATTCGCGTTAACTCGGGTTGCGGGCTTATTGCGGACCGCGCGCCGGCGAAAGCCAGACGACCCTCCTGGAATCGTCCTACGCCTTCCTGTCGTGTTTGATCACGGACATGGCCGTCGCGATGACCGAACTGATATCGCTGAGATTCGAGGGAATGATCAGACTGTTGCCCTGCTTGGCCAGGTTGCCGAAGGTTTCAATATAATGTTCGGCCACCCGAAGCTGAACGGCCTCGTCGCCGCCGTCCGACTGTATCGCCCCGCCAATGGCCCTGACACCCTCGGCCGTGGCGTTGGCCACGGTGAGGATAGCCTGCGCCTCGCCCTCCGCCTCGTTGATCTGCTGCTGCTTCTTGGCTTCGGATTCCTTGATGACCTTCTGCTTCTCGCCCTCGGCCTGGTTGATGTTCGAATCCCGCATTCCCTCCGAATTCAGGATCGCCGCCCGTTTCTCCCGTTCCGCGCGCATTTGTTTTTCCATGGCTTCCAGGACGTCCCGGGGGGGATTGATATTTCTGATCTCGTACCGGAGGACCTTTACGCCCCAGGGATCGGACGCCTTGTCCAGTTCGCTCACCACGGCAAAGTTGATGGCGCCCCGCTCTTCGAACGTCTTGTCCAGGTCGATCTTCCCGACTTCGCTTCTCAGGGTCGTCTGGGCAAGCTGCGTTATGGCCATGTCGTAGTTGGCTATTCCGTAAGAAGCCCGTTCCGCGTCCAGCACCTGCATATAAAGCACCCCGTCCACGCCCACCTGCACGTTGTCGCGGGTGATGCAGAGCTGCTCCGGGATGTCGATCGACTGTTCCTTCAGCGTGTGCCGGTAGGCTACACGGTCCACGAATGGCATCAGAATGTAGAAACCCGCGTTGAGCGTCCGGCTGTATTTCCCCAGCCTTTCGATAACGCGCGCTTCCTGCTGCGGCACGACAATAATCAGGTTTCTCAAGAATATGATTACCGCGATCGCAACGACGACAGTGACGATCAGAGTTTCCATTGCATGATTCCTTTCAGTGCACGACGGACGGACAGGGCAACTGAAGGGTTACCCGTACCGTTCGGGTCAGTTTCCCGCTTCCCGTACCCAAAGTGAAACGCCTTCAACACGTTCGATCACACAGGCCTGTCCCTGCTCGATAAGTGACTCGCCACTGTTCACCGCATTCCAGCTCGTACCCCGCACTTCCACCTTGCCCGAACCATGGGCGGGGATATCCTCCAGGGCCGTCCCGGTCCCGCCTTCGAGAGTGTGGATCCGCCCGGCAGGTTCGAGGAGGTTCAGCCGCTCGGACAGAGCGCGTCGAAACATGACGAGCGAGACGATAGAGAACGCGGAAAAGAGCAGAAACTGGACCCAGGTCGCGTCTATCAGACCCGACCAGGCCAGCACGCCGACCACGAGCGCGGCGACGCCGAAGAACAACAGGTAGAAGGCGCCGGGCGTAGCCAGTTCCGCCAGGCAGAGCAAGATGCCTCCGATGATCCATATCCACCAGGCCATCGAAACCCCCTGGAGCCACGAGACTAAGTTGTAGGATGTTGACTTCGCAATTCGTACCGAAATTTCGAGCTAGATGCCAATCTAAACGTCGAGCAACAGTTCGGCAGGCACCTCGATCAGGGATTTCACCCGGCCGAGGAACTGCACGGCCTCCCGACCGTCGATGATCCGGTGATCGTAGCTCAGCGCCACGTACATCATGGGCCGGATCACGACCTCTCCGTCGACGGCCACGGGCCGGTCGTCGATACGGTGCAGGCCCAGAATACCCACCTGGGGCAGGTTCAGGATGGGTGTGCTCAGCATGGATCCGAAAACCCCGCCGTTCGTTATCGTGAAGGTACCTCCCCGCAGGTCCTCCAACGACAGGTTCCCTTCCCCGGCCCTGGCCGCGTACTGCCGGATGCTGCTTTCGATCTCGGCGAATGTCATGCGGTCCGCGTCCCGCAGGACCGGTACTACGAGTCCGTCCTCGGCGCCTACCGCGATACCGATGTCGTAGTAGTGCTTCTTTACGATCGAGTCGCCGCGGATTTCGGCATTCACCTCCGGAAAATCCCTGAGCGCCCCGATTACCGCCTTTACGAAGAAAGACATGAATCCCAGCCGCACGCCGTGCCGCTTCTCAAAAGCTTCCCGGTTCTTGCGGCGGATCGTCATCACAGTGCTCATGTCGATTTCGTTGAAGGTCGTCAGCATCGCCGCGGTCTGCTGCGCTTCCACGAGTCGGCTGGCGATGGTGCGCCGCCGCCGGGACATGGGTATTACTTCCTCCCGGCCATCACCGGCCGGGTCAGGTGCGTGAGCATCCGGCCCCGCCGCTCTTGCTGGTTGCGACGGACTGGGCGGACTGGGCGGACTGGGCGCACTGGGCGCACTAGGCGCACTAGGCGCACTGGGCGCACTGGAATGGCCGTCCTCGTCGGCGATAGCCCGCTCTTTCCTCGCGGCCAATGCCTGCTCTACGTCTTCCCGGCAAACGCGGCCACCCGGCCCCGTCCCTTCCAGGCCTGCAAGGGACAGGCCCGCCTCATCGGCCATGCGTCGTGCCACGGGCGTGACCCGGTCGTCCGGGACCGCTTCAGATCGTTCCCCGGCACTTCCGTCGCCGATATCCTCCGGCACGGGTTGTTCGGATTCTTTAACCGGTACATCGGCACCGTCATCGGACTCGCCCGCGGGAACTTCGGCACCATCCGGCGAGTCGTCCGCCCCGGCATCGACCGGTCCGGACGCGTCGGCGCTTTCTTCCAGTACGCCGAGCAGGTCGCCGATCCGGACGTCCTCCCCCGCTGCGCGTTCGACTCGGGTCAATACACCGCTGTCGTTGGCGTTCACCTCGAGCGTGACTTTCTCGGTCTCCAGTTCCAGGAGCGCTTCACCCGTCGCGACCGTATCGCCTTCCTTCTTGAACCATTGGACGATTGTCGCTTCCACAATGGACTCACCCAGTTGCGGCACGGTGATATCGATGGCCATTACACAATCCCCGGGTTATGACTTTAATCTTCGCGGCTGCCCCGCGGCGGCATGCACACTGTATTCGCTGCCAGTCCCGCCGTATTCGCTGCATTCCCGCCGTATTCGCTGCATTCCCGCCGTATTCGCTGCATTCCCGCCGTATTCGCTGCCAGTCCCGCCGTATTCGCTGCCAGTCCCGCCGTATTCGCTGCCAGTCCTCGAAGCAATCTTCCTTCATCAAATGCCTGAGACGAACAAGATGTGCCGTCTCGCGTGATCTGTCAATTCATCTCGACATTTCCGGAAGCGCCCATGGCGAAGGCCATTTTGACGAGATTCCGCTGGTTCCGGTTGTGGACGGCTGTCGAGCCCTCCGAAGGAACCGCGCTTGGCGGGCGGGAAACGCGAAACACCGGACACCGGCTGTCCAGGGCGGTTTCAAGAACCTTGCGAATGTAGTCCCAGGCGCCCATGTTCTCCGGTTCTTCCTGGAGCCAGACGACTTCCTTCAGATTGGGATACCTGTCGACGATCTTTACCACCTGGTCCGCGTCGACCGGGTACAACTGTTCGATGCGGACGACCGCGGCGTGCGTCGCGCTTTCCCACTCATCGTCGTTTATCAGGTCGACATACGCCTTGCCGCTGCAGAACACCAGTCTCCGGATCTTGTCGGGATACTCTTCCGACCTTTCGTCTTCGATGATCGGCATCCATTTCCCTTCCGCGAGTTCACGGGCGGAAGAAGCCACGTCGGGATGACGCAGCAGACTCTTCGGCGTCATGATGATAAGGGGCAGCGGATCGGACTCGAGGAGCCTCGACTGGCGACGCAGAAGGTGAAAGTACTGCGCCGCCGTGGTGCAGTTTGCGATACGGATGTTGAAATCGGCGCCGAAGGAAAGGAACCGTTCCATGAGCCCGCTGGAATGGTCCGGACCCTGTCCCTCGAAACCGTGGGGGAGCAGGAGGGTCAGGGACGAAGTCTGTCCCCACTTCGCCCGGCCGGAAACGAGGAATTCGTCGATGATGATCTGCGCGCCGTCCACGAAATCGCCGTACTGGGCCTCCCAGAGCACGAATCGTTCCGGCGCCTGGATACTGTACCCGTATTCGAATCCCAGGGCGGCGTATTCGGTCAGCGGCGTGTTTCGCGTCTCGAAAGAGGCGTTCGCCTGCGGAAGGCTGCGCAGCGGCGTCCAGGCCCGGTCGGTCTCGTAGTCGTGCAACACGTTGTGCCGCTGGCTGAAGGTCCCCCGTTCCACGTCCTGTCCCGTGAGCCGCACCGGCACGCCGTCCTCGATGATGGATGCGAAGGCCAGGGTCTCCGCCTGTGCCCAGTCGATTTTCCGGGCGTCCACGTCGTCCAGCGCCCTGCGACGCCGTTCGATCACCCGGTTGAGCCTGGGGTGCAGATTGAAATCCTCCGGGAAGGTCCAGAGCGCCTTGTTAAGGTTCTTCAGCCGCCGAATGGAAACGGAAGAACGCGCGCGCTTCGCGGTGCCGGACCGGGGCGGCTTGTAGTAGGGCTCCATCAGCACTTCTTCCGGTTTCAATCCGTCCAGCATTTCCTGCATGGCGCGCATGCGATCGGCGACCATTTCATCCGGTTTTCCAGCGGGGATCCGGCCCTCGGAAACGAGTCGGTCGGCCCACAGCTTCCTGACCGTCGGATGAGCTTCGATGCGCCGGTAGAGGCTGGGATGGGTCAACGACGGATCGTCCCCTTCGTTGTGGCCGTGCCTGCGGTAACCCATCAGGTCGATCAGAAAGTCCTTCCTGAATTTCACGCGGTAGGCGTAGGCGATCCGGGCGGCTTCAATGCAGGCCGCGGGATCGTCGGCGTTGACATGGATGATCGGGATTTCGAATCCGCGCGCGATATCGCTGGCGTAAAGGGTGCTGCGGGACTGTTCCGATGGCGTGGTGTATCCGAGCTGGTTGTTGGTGATGATGTGTATCGTGCCCCCTGTTCGAAAACCCGGGACACGATAAAGGGTGAAAGTCTCCGCCACGACCCCCTGGCCCGAGAATGCCGCGTCGCCGTGGATCAGGATGGGCAGGTTCCGCTCGGGAAGCGGCCGGACGTCACCCGGCAGGTTGACGATTGTCCCCGCGGCGCGCGCCATGCCTTCGAGGACCGGATTAACCGCTTCCAGGTGGCTGGGGTTGGGCGCGAGGTGGATATGCAGGTCCACTTCCATGCCCTGCTGGTCAAGGTATCTCCGCTGCGCACCGCTGTGGTACTTTACGTCGCCCGACCACCCCGAATCGTTTCCGGTCTTGTTGACTCGTTGCACCGGATCGCGGAACTCGGCCAGGATGTGTTCATAGGGCTTGTGCAGAACATGGGCCAGCACATTGAGCCGGCCCCGGTGGGCCATGCCGATCAGGATGTTGCGGGTATTGTTCTCCGCGGCCTCGCCGATGACGCCGTCCAGCAAGAGGATCATGGTGTCCAGGCCTTCGAGGGAGAACCGGGTCTTTCCAGGAAAGGTCCGGTGCAGAAACTGCTCGAAGACCTCCACCTCCGTGAGACGGTCCAGCGTGGCCAGCGCGCCGTCCTGGTCTTCCGGCAGCCTGAAACGCCCCGTTTCCGCCGCTTCCTGCAGCCATTCCCGCTCTCCCGGGACCTCGATGTGCATGTAGTCGTAACCGGTGGTGGACGAATAGACGCGCTTGAGTTTCTTGAGGGCCTCGGACGCATTGCCGCACTGCTCGCCCACGGGACCGCCGATGAGGGAGGAAGGCAGCTGCCGCATCGTTTCTTCCGTCACGCCGTGGGCCTGCAACTCGAGCTCCGTCAGAGGGTCGCCCAGTGCGGCATCGTCCTCGGTGGCGAAAACGGAATAGGGAAAGTACCTGGGATCGGCGAGGGGATCGAGGTGGGCCCCGAGATGTCCGTACTCGCGGACGTTCTGGGCGAGATTGGCGATGAATACGATCTGGTCGATATCGGCCGGGCAAGCGGGGAAACCGCCCGTCGACGCGGCGGCGTCATCATCCACCGCGCCCTCCGCTGCAACCGAGGCGCCATCATCCACCGCGCCCTCCGCTGCAACCGAGGCGCCATCATCCACCGCGCCCTGCGCTGCAACCGGGGCGCCACCATCGAGCGAGCGTTCACCATCGAGCGAGCGTTCACCGTCGAGCGAGTGTTCACCGTCGAGCGAGGGCGTGTAACGGGAGAACAGCTCGCGGGTGGCCTCGTCGACGGATTCCGGGTCCTCGAGGTAGCGTTCGTACAACGCGATCGCGTAACCGGCATTCGGACCGTGAAACTCGCGCAAGAGATCCAATAAAGAGTCCTCCCGCTGTCGACTATCCCGGCGTGCCTGCCTGGCCGGGAATCCAACCATGATTACTAAAGCGGCGCCTCCGGTTCGTTGCCGTTTCTACCCTTTACGAAGATAGACTCGGCCCTTCGGGAAGGCAATTAAAATGTAGGCGTCCCGGAAGGGAATCAAAGCGCTTGATGACGGGGTATTTCCCTGATTAGTGGCTTGACTTTTGAGATACGCCTACGTTTCTTCCTCATTTTGATCGTATTCCGTTGTATTCCGTTGTATTCCGTTGTATTCCGTTGTATTCCGTGCCAACCGGTTGTTTCCGGGAGATACGCTATTATGGATTTGAGCAGTCTGAAGGGTAGGACCGTCGGTGCGGCCGTATCGGGCGGCCTGGACAGTTGTACCGTTACGAGGTGGCTTGCCGATCACGGCGTCGACGTGGTCTGCGTGACCGCCGACCTCGGCCAGCCGGACGAGGAACGCATGGACTACGTCGCGGAACGCATGATGCGATGCGGCGCGAAGGAAGCCGTGATCGTGGACGCGAAGGATGAACTGGCGCAGGCGGGCATCGAGGTTATACAATGCCTGGCCATGTACGAGGGGAACTACTGGAACACAACCGGCATTGCCCGGCACATCACCGTGCGGACGCTGCTGCCGGAACTAAGGAAGCGCGGTATCGAAATCCTGTCCCACGGCGCGACGGGCCGCGGGAACGACCAGGTGAGGTTCCAGCTGGTAGCCAACATGATCGACCCGTCGGTCGAGGTCTACGCCCCCTGGCGCGACCAGGCTTACCTGGACGACTTCCCTGGCAGGAAGGAGATGATCGACTTCTGCGAAGACCGGCAGTTGCCGATTCAGGCGACTCACGAGAAACCCTATTCCACCGACGCGAACATCCTGGGACTGACCCACGAGGCCGGCCGCCTGGAGTCGCTCGAAACCCCGGCCGGTTTCATCACGCCCGGCATGGGCGTCCATCCCCGGGAAGCGCCCGATGAGCCCGAACATTTTGAAGTCCGTTTCGAACGGGGCGTACCAGTGCGCATAAACGACACAGCGGTCACGCCGCTGTCGGCCATCGAAACGGCCAACCGAATCGGAGGCAGGAACGGGATCGGGATCGGTATACACACGGTGGAAAATCGCTTCGTGGGCATCAAAAGCCGGGGAGTCTACGAGTCACCGGCCATGACGCTGCTCGGGCAATGCTACGAGTTCCTGCTGCAACTCATTCTCGACCGCCGCGCGCGGCGCACCTTCGATCAGACCTCGGCGGTGATCGCGGAACAGATCTACCAGGGCTACTGGTACGATCCGTCCACCCAGGCCCTGCGGGCATCCGTGGACGTGTTCAACCGGCTCGCTACTGGGACCATAGGGGTAGAACTGTACAAGGGTGGTGTGTCTTTCGTGTCGGCCGGCGACGTCCCACACTCGCTTTATTCCGAGACGACGGCTTCCATGGAGGGCGTGGGGGATTTCGACCACAAGGATTCCGAAGGGTTTCTGGGCGTGCTCGGCGTCAGTGCGCGAGCGCTCAGGTCTTCCAGTCAAACCCAGTAATCCGCAGGTTAAGGAAAATCCGCAGGATAAGCAAAAGGAGCACGGCCATGCCGGAAGGATCGAAAAACGCAACGATTCCAGGATGCGGCACGCATCACGTAGCTGTCCAGACTCGGGACTGGAACGCATCGTTGCGACTGTACCGGGAGGTCCTGGGGATGAACCCCGTGGCGGAATTCGGACCGGAGGACCGCAGGATCATGCTGCTGGACACCGGGGACGGCAGTCACATCGAGTTGTTCCAGCCCACGGACGAGACCCCGTCGCCGGGCGGTCCTTCGCCCAACGACCCGGTCACGCATATCGCGCTGGCCACGACGGATACGCGGACCGCTATCGAGCATGTCCGGTCCCATGGATACGAAGTGACGGTCGAACCAAAAGACCTGAACCTGGGAGGGCTGGACGTTACCATCGCCTTCTTCAAGGGCCCGAGCGGCGAAGTGATCGAATTCTTCCAGACCCACTGATTCGCCGCCGCGCCGCATGGCAACCGGCTCCACCTTAAACACGGACCCCGTTTCTAACGCCAAAACGCTCGTCAGCGAGCACGGCAGACCCGATGTATCGAATACCCATCATACTCGCCTTCGTCCTGGCGGCCGCGTATCCCGCCGAGGCGCAGGATTACGATGTGTCCGACCTTCAGACCCGCGCCGAATTAACCGATTACGCCGAGACGACCAGGTACGAAGAGGTCATGTCTTTCCTTCGCGCCACGGTACTCGCTTCCGACCGGATTCATCTGACGGAATTCGGATATACGACGGAAGGCAGGACGTTGCCTCTGCTCGTGTACGGAGACGTATGGGATGCTTCGTCGGAGGAAATCGCCCTTGCCGGCAGAACAAGGGTATTCATCCAGGCGAACATCCACGCCGGCGAGGTCTGCGGCAAAGAGGCCCTGCTCATGCTGATCCGGGAGCTTGCCTCCGGGGCGCACGCCGCCTGGGCCGATTCGCTGGTGTTGCTCATGGCCCCAATCTACAACGCGGACGGCAACGAGCGGATCAGCCTGTACAACCGGCCGCGTCAACACGGACCCGTGGGGGGCATGGGTCAGCGGCCCAATGCCCAGGGGTACGATCTCAATCGCGACCACATGAAACTGGATTCCCCCGAGGCGCGGTCCCTCGTCTGGCTCATGAACGAATACGACCCCCACGTTCTCATCGATCTCCACACGACGAACGGCACCGTGCACGGCTACCACCTTACCTACTCGCCGCCGCTCAACCCCAACACCGCCGGCTCGATCATCGATCTGCTTCGGGGGCATTGGCTGCCGGAAGTACGCAGCGCCATCCGGGAAACTTACGGATGGGATTTCTACTATTACGGCAATATGCCCAGGGACGGATCCACCCGCGCGCCGGGATGGTACACCTTCGATCACCGGCCCCGGTTCAACAATAATTACGTGGGACTCCGAAACCGTATCGCCATTCTGAGCGAAGCCTATTCCTACGCGTCCTTCGAAGACCGCATCCTGGCCACCCTGGCCTTCGTGCGGGAGAACATCCACTACGCCTACCGAAACGCCTCTTCGATACGCGAGACGCTCGAGTCCGTGGATATGGAACCGGTCGTGGGGCGGGATATGGCCGTCCGATCCGAATTCGCCCGTTCCGGGGAACCGGTCGACATCCTGCTGGGAGAAGTCGAGCAGACGCATAATCCCTACACAGGCGAAATCATGTACCTCAGAAAGGAAGTCCGGAAACCGACTTCGATGTTCGAGTATGGAAGCTTCAACGCGGTCGAGACGGAGCGCGCGCCTCGGACGTACTTCGTGCCTCCCTCCCTGACCGCCGTGATCGAACGGCTCAGTGCCCACGGCATCCGGTTCGAGGAACTGTCCGTTCCGCGCGAGCTGGAGCTGGAGCGATTCAGGATTGCGTCGTCGCAGGCTGCCGAGCGGCCCTTCCAGGGCAGGCACGAGCGAACGCTGACTGGCGATTACGAACCCGTGGTCCGGACGCTGGAAGCCGGCACGCTCGTCGTACCGGTGGATCAACGACTGGGCAGACTGGTATTCTACCTGCTGGAACCCCGGTCCGACGACGGCCTGGTCGCCTGGGCGCTGATGGACGAAGCCCTCGAGGGCGCGGAGTTCTATCCCATTCTGCGCGAACCCGCGGTCCGGTAACAGCCCCGGATCCTGCACACCTGTACACAGCGGAGCCCGCATGCCTGGACGCGTCATCCTGGATACCGATACGGGGGTCGACGACGCCCTGGCCATCCTGCTGGCCATGCGGTCCCCCGAACTCGATATCGAAGCCATTACAGGGGTCTGCGGAAACACGCCGCTCGACCACTGCATGCGAAACATACAGATCACGGTGGACGTAGCCGATGCGGGGGTATCGCCGGTCGTAGCCCGTGGAGAGGCCCGTCCGCTGGTCCGCAAGCTGTCCTTCGCTGGCGAGATACACGGAGACGACGGCCTGGGGGAGGTGACGCGCCTGGTGGATTCGAACGGATCGCGCGTCTACCCGGATCCGGTGCCGCGGGAGCGTTCCGTCCACGCCGTCGACCTGATCCTCGAAGCCGCGGCCCGGCGCCCGGGGGAATTGACCCTTGTGGCCGTCGGACCGCTAACCAATGTGGCGCGGGCCGTGATGAAAGATCCGGAATGCATGGGCGGACTCCGGCAGGTCGTCATCATGGGCGGCGCCTTCGAGACGGGTGGAAACGTGTCGCCGGTGGCGGAATTCAACATTCACGCCGACCCTCATGCCGCGCAGATCGTCTGCGATTCGGGGATCCCCCTGGTCTTCGTCCCGCTCGACGTGACCCGGCAGGCCTTCCTGGATGCTGGAACGATCGGCCGTTTCGCCGACAAGGGGGGCGCCCGGGCGGCCTTCGTGCGTGACTGCACCGCCCGGTACGTCGCGTTCCACCGGCGCAACCGGGGCGTAAATGGCTGTTTTCTCCACGATCCCCTCGCCGTGGCCGTCGCCGTCAACGAAGAACTCGTCACGATGGTACCGGCACGGGTGGACGTGGAAACCGCCGGCGATCTCACCACGGGGATGACGGTGTCCGATCTGCGTACCGGTAGATGGGGCGAACCGAATGCGCGGGTCTGCACCGCGGTGGACGTCCAGGCATTCACCAGGCTGTTCGAGGAAAGGGTGCTCGCATGATCTTGAAAGACCGCACCGCCATCGTCACCGGCGGCGGGCAGGGTATCGGCCGGGCGATATGCGAGATCTTCGCTGAGGAAGGCGCTTACGTCGCAGTCGCGGATGTCAATGAATCCAGCGCGGTAGAGACGGCCGGCCAATTGAATCGGAAAGGCCATGCGGCCAAGGCCGTCCGGGCGGACGTCTCCGTCGGGGCGGATATAAACGCCCTGGTCGATGGGACGCTCGAGGACCGCGGCCGCGTGGACATCCTCGTGAACAACGCGGGCCTGGCCCTGTTCAGATCGGTGGAACTGTGCACCGAAGAGGAGTGGGACCGCGTCATGACCGTCAACCTCAAGGGGCCGTTCCTGCTCGCGAAGGCCCTGTTGCCCGCGATGAAGTCGCAAAAAGCCGGAGCTGTGATCAACCTGGCCTCGGTCGCGGGGAAGACCGGCGGCGTGGTGTCCGGCGCGCCATATTCGGTATCCAAAGCCGGAATCGAGTGCCTGACCAAGTCTTTGGCCCGTGAACTGGCGCCCTATGGGGTGCGTGTCAACGCCATCGCGCCCGGGATCATAGATACCGCACTGACCGCCCATCACGACCAGTCCTTTGTTGACGCGATCCCCCTGGGAGGCAAGGGCGAACCGCGGGACGTGGCGGAGGCTGCGTTGTTCCTGGCGTCGGACCGTTCGCGCCATATCACCGGGGAAATCCTGGACGTCAACGGCGGCTTGCTGATGGATTGACAGGCAC
>CAZZNP010000007.1:45307-48223 GCA_964655785.1 uncultured Gemmatimonadota bacterium | reverse complement strand
AACGGCCAGACTCAGCGCATGGACGGGAAGATGGATACCATGACCGCAGCAGTTTCCAATTTCGCCGTGGACGTCGTCGACCGGCACGCGGAGGACCCGCGCAAGATCGCCCTGCACTGGCGGAAAGCGGGCGGCGTGTCATCGGACGTGACCTTCCTGGACCTGAAGATACGATCCGAAAAGGTCGCCTATGTGTTATACCGGCACGGCGTACGTCCGGGTCATCGTGTATTCATCCTGCTTCCCCCGTCCATCGCCTGGTGGGAATCCGTGCTGGGATGCATGCGGACCGGCGCCGTAGCCGTGCTGGGCCAGGACGCATCCGATGCGCGGATACTGGGAGACCAGATCATCCGGTCCGGGGCGATGCTGGTAATCGCTTCAGAGATGCTGGCGGACCTGATCGGCCCCATCAGGGACGACTGCCGCCGGATCGCCCACTGGTTTTCCGTGGGATGGGAGCGTGAGGGCTGGGTGGATTACGACCGCCGCGTTTCCCTCGCGCCGGCCCGGTTCCAGGCGGCGGCGACCCGGGGAACCGACCCATGCATCGCCGTATACGACCAGGATACGCCCGACGTCGTAACGACTCACCGGCACGGCGATGAAGGATTCGATCTCGAGCAGCTCGACGCGTGGCGCGGCGGACGGACCATCGCGGTGCACGACGCCTCCCGACAACCATGATCCCCGCACTGACCGACCACCTCGTGGTAGAGCTTACCACGCAGTTGCCGGGACCCTACTGCGCCATGCTGCTGGCTGATCTTGGCGCTCAAGTGATTAAAGTGGAACCGCCCGGCGGAGATCCCCTGCGCCGTTTTCCCCCGGCATTTGCCAGCGTCAACCGTGGCAAGCGGAACATCGTGATCGACTTGAAAAAAGAAGCGGGCGCGGCGGTCATGAACCGCCTGATCAGCCGGGCGGACGTCGTGCTGGAAGGATTCCGTCCCGGTGTGGCTGCCCGGCTCGGTGTGGACTATCCCTCTGCCAAACGCCTTAACCCCGCCGTCGTGTATTGCGCCATATCGGGCTTCGGACAGGAAGGTCCCTACCGTGAACGCGCCGGCCATGACATCAACTATCTCGCGATCGGCGGCCTGCTGGGACGCGGCGACCCGCCCGCGGTTCCTCCCGTTCTCATTTCGGACCTATCATCGGGCCTGTACGCCGCGCTGGCCGTGTCCGCCGCGCTGATGCACCGGGCAACCACCGGTGAGGGACGCTTCATCGACCTGTCCATGACCGACTGCATCCTGTCCTGGATGGCGCTCGACATCGCCGCGGCCGCGCAGGACCCGGAAGCGTCCCGGGAACACTTCCTCGCCCGTATCCCGCATTACGGTATCTACGAGACGTCCGACGGCCGGCACATCAGCATCGGCATCGTCCACGAGGACCACTTCTGGGCGGGCCTTTGCGATGTCCTGGGTCTGGGAGACTGGAGGGACTGGTCCCCGGAAACACGCCTGGCTCGGGAAGGCGATATAAGGGAGAAGCTGCGCGCCGTTTTCGCCACGGCATCCTGCCGCGAATGGGACCGTCGACTGCGGGAAGCAGATGTGCCCTGTGCCCCCATTTACAACCTTGACGAGCTCCCGGACGACCCTTATATACAGTATCGAAATCCGTTTTACAGTCTCGTCGCGTCCGACCGGTCGGTGAGCCGTCAAGTCAGGCCGCCCTATCGTACGGACTCCAGGGAAGCCGAAGATCCGCTCCCGCCTCCCGTACCGGGCGAACATACTCGGCGGGTGCTAACGGAAACCGGATACGTAGATGACGAAATAGACCACCTGATTGAACAAGGCGCAATACACGAATCCCATACCGGGGAGAAGTAGCCGAATCCCAAAGGAGAAATCATGAGCATCCGCGTGCGAAACTGGCGCGATCAGGCGCCATATGTCGGACATATCAGCGCGCTGGTCTGGACACTGTACCAGTCCCATGACAAGGACGAAACATCTCCTCCCGACATTAACCGGCTCCATGGTATCAACAGCTTCGTAAAGCATGGGTTGCAGGGCCACCAGCATTCGGACCACCACCAGCACGACAACATCGAGCAGTTGTACTTCGTCCTTCGCGGGCGCGGACAGTTGCTTATCGGCGACGACAAGGTGGATGTCCGCGACGGCACGGCCGTCTATATGCCGGTGAACGTGCCCCACCAGGCGTTCAACGACGGGGAAGGCTGGATGGAACATCTCATCGTCAGCTGCCCGCTGGACGAAATCCGGGTAGGCACCCCGGCGGTTCGCGACTGGCGCGACGTGCATCCGGAGGTGGTGGAAGGCGGCACCGTGTCCTGGCCCCTGCTTAGGCGGGAGGAGGAAGCTTCAGCCGGCGAAGGCGGGGTACTCCAGCGTGTACACAGCGTGACGCGCTACGCCGTCCAGGGCCGCGGGGAGACCGCCTGGCGGCAGCTGGACGGGATCGAGCTTGTGCATTACGTACTCGGCGGCTTTGGATCGATCGAAGACGGGCAGGGGAACCGGCAGGCAATCACCGAAGGCTCCGCCGCCCACGTACTTCCAGGCGAGAACCATAAATTCTCCAATCAGGGCGAAGGATGGTTGGAATTCGTCACCTTCGCAGTCGAAGTGGGTGAAATCGACGCGAAGGACGAAACCGATGACGATTCAGATTCCGAGGAATCGGCAGAAAATGCAGCGGAACATCACGGCGTCGAAGTCGCCACTGCGACAGCCGTAGTGTCGGAGGTCGACTGGGATGAAGCCGACGCGGTGGAAACAGACGAGGAAATCGAAGAGGCGGAAGACGATGATGTAGAGGACGAAGCGGGAGAGGCGCCGTCCGATGCGATCGAGGTGGAGTTGGTGGAAGAGGCGGAGGTCGTGGCGGAAGACGGAGATGACGGCTCGGAGGAAGTCGAAGCAGAAGCGGAAGAGG
>CAZZNP010000007.1:35026-45207 GCA_964655785.1 uncultured Gemmatimonadota bacterium | reverse complement strand
GACGACGGCTCGGAGGAAATCGAAGCGGAAGCGGATGAAGCAGAAGAAGATACAGACGAAGATTCGGTCGACGTATCCGATGTAGCGGAAGACACCAATGACGCCGGCGGGCCGGCGGAAAACGGTTCGGATGGGGCGGTATATTCGGCAGATGAAGGTGACGGGGAAGACGATTCTTCCGTGGACGACGACGATATCGATTTGGAAGACGACGACGCGGAATTCAACATCGAAGACGAAGATGAATTTGCCGCGGAGGACGAAACGGGGGATGAAGACGAGGATTCCCCGTATACGGACGGACGTTAAACGAAAGCGTACGTGAACAACCTACCCGCCCGGTCTTTCGGGCGAACCGGCATGCGTCCGGCGGCGCTGGCCATGGGAGCCGCCTTTCTGCACGAGAGCCCCGAGGCGGTCGAAGCAATCCAGACCGCCCTGGCGTTGGGGATCAACTATTTCGATACCTACCCGGGCCACCACGAGGAGAAATGGGGTGAAGCGCTTTCCGGCGTACCCCGGTCCTCATACTACCTCCAGGCCAAGATCGGCACGCATCCCGATCGAAAGAAGGACTTCTCCGGGGACGGCGCCAGGTGGAGCCTGGACCGAAGCCTCAGGTCCCTGAAAACGGATTATCTCGACTCCGTGCTCGTGCACGATCCGTCCGGTGTGGACGAATTGCTGCGTGAAGGCGCGGTCTTCGACGTGCTGCACGAAATGAAAACGCAGGGCGTGGTGCGAAACATCGGGCTCGGTGCGCGTTCCCATGACTGGCACGTCCGGCTAATCGACGAAGGCATCTGCGACGTTTCCCTGACCTTCCTGGACTACACCCTGATCAACCAGTCGGCCGCCGGAACCATCTTTCCCGCCGCCAGGAGGCAGAACACCGGAATCATCCTGGCCAGCGTGCAGGGCATGGGACTGCTGACCGGGACGGAACCCGATCCGGAAAGGGAACGGGGCATGCATCCCGGTTCCGAGCCACGGGCGCACGGCATCTGGACCTGGTGCCGCGATAACGGCGTCAATATACGACACCTGGCCATTCAGTTCTGCCTGGCGGCGCCGGTGGACAGTGTGGTCATGTTCGGGCCGGCCAGTATCCAGCACGTGCACGACGCGTACGAGGCCGCCACCGAAACCATTCCACCCAAGCTGTGGGAGAAACTGGAACGCGATTTGGGCATCCGTCCCGGTATGGATGCCACGTCTACGTAAGACCTGTGCCGGTCTTCAGGCACGATCCTCACGTCATGAGGCAGCCGCGTACCACATGTCATGAGGCAGCCGCGTACCACATGTCATGAGGCAGCCGCGCACCACATGTCAAGAGGCGGCCGAAGCCCTCACGTCATGAGGCAGCCGCGCACCACATGTCATGAGACTACCGCGCACCGATCGCCCATTCCCTATGCCGGCCACTCACGGAACCCTTACCGCATGTCCTCACTGACCTTCTCGCCCCGCGTACCCGTGATCGACGCGAATGTATGCGTAGGCAATCACCATACCGGTCCGTCGCCGTGCCAGAGCCCGGCGGAACTCCTCGCCGAAATGGATTTCCACGGCGTGAAACGCTCCGTGATTTACCACGCCCAGGGGGAACAGATCAGTCCGACCGACGGCAATATGCACCTGGAAGACTGGCTCATCGACGATGACAGGCTCATCCCCCAATGGTCGGTCGCTCCGGTGGAAACTTCCATGGACCAGATCACGGATCTGCACAGCCGGGGCCGGGTCAGAGCCGCCCGGCTGCACGACTGTCAGTCCGCCGGGCTTCCCTTTCTCCCATGGGGCTACGACGGTCTCCTGAACTTTCTTTCGAACGCCGGGATCCCACTCTGGATTCCGTTGATGGACGTGGAAGTCGACCACCTGGTCACGACGCTGAAGGCCTATCCTGATTTGCAGACCGTCCTCGTCGGCGCGCACTATACCCACGCGCTGGTCGTCCGCGGCCTGCTGGAAGCGAGTTCCAACGCTTTGCTCGAACTCAGCCGGTACGAACCCATCGGCGAAGTGGAAGCGCTCGTGGACCGATTCGGCGCGGACCGGTTCATCTACGGCTCCTGGTATCCCCGGTACGCCATGGGGCCGATTCTGTTCTACCTGCATCACACGCGCATGAGCGAGGATGACCTCGCGCGGATCTGCGCCGGAAACACCGAACGGCTGCTCGGACTCGAGGAGGGGTCATGATAGACGGCACGAGAGTGATCGACTACCACGGTCATGTTGGCCGTTGGGAACGCTACGGCATGGTGGACGATCCGGAACTCCTGCTGGGGGCTATGGACGCCGTCGGTATCGATATCGCGTGCCTTTTCCACATTTTCCATCCGGACGGGACGACGGGGAATGATTTGACCGCGAAGTTCGTCGCACGGA
The DNA here is from genome assembly GCA_964655785.1 of uncultured Gemmatimonadota bacterium. Taxonomy (GTDB): domain Bacteria; phylum JAAXHH01; class JAAXHH01; order JAAXHH01; family JAAXHH01; genus JAAXHH01. Next base: position 42,810 of record CAZZNP010000007.1, on the reverse strand, counting down.
ACCCGGACCGTTTTGTGGGATTCGCCTACGTGTCCCCGACCATGCCCGACCGCATGGTGCCCGAGCTGGAAAGGGCGATCGACAAACTCGGTTTCCCGGCCATCAAGCTTTACCCGCCCTATACGCCCTGGCCTTTCAACGAGGAACCCTGGCATCCGATCTACGAATTCGCCCAGGACAGGGGCCTTGCCATCATTTTCCATACGGACCATTTCATCAACAACCGGCCCCGCTACTTCGAAGACCTCGCGCCGGCCTACCCGCGGGTGAACTTCGTTTCCGCCCATTGCGGCAACGTGCCGGAGGCCCGCGCGGAGGCCATCGCGGCGGCACGGAAGTATCCGAACGTCTACCTGGAGACCTGCTCGACCTACCGGACACCCGGCGTTATCGAGGAACTGGTGGAAAAAGGCGGGACAGACCGCGTGCTGTACGGATCGGACATGCCCCTGATGGATCCCAGGCCGCAGATCGGCAAGATCATCACGGCTCGGATTTCACCGGAGGCCAAACGCATGGCGCTCGGCGAAAACGCGGCCAGGCTGCTGGGTATATAGGTTTTCAAATGCATAAACTCGGAATGAACCGGCCGCCCCGCGTCCGGTATTTGCCGACCACCCAAGAACCTGGAGGTTTGCGTGATACTCGGTCAAGCTGAACTGCACAATGTACACGAACTGCTGGACGACCCCGCAGGAGCAGGGAGTCTCTGCTGCCGCGTGCCGAACGACCTGCGCGTGACACTCAACGAGTCTGCGAAGAACAACGCGATCCAGGCGACCGGATGCGAGATCCGGTTCAACCTGGAGGGACCGCGGGCGGTCATCACGCTTCAGAGCCCGGAAGGCCCGTCCCTCGCGGAAGTTTACCAGGGCGATTTCTTCAGCGCGCTGCATATCGTAAACGAAACGCCTACGCGTATCGAGGTGGCCCGTCCCGAGTCGGAGCCGGTCATGCGCCAGGTCACCCCGGCCAGCGCGCGTTTCGACACCGGCCTCACCCGGGTCGTCCTGCCGTGGCGGCCCGCGGTCCGTCTCGTTTCCATCGAGGGTGAAACTTCCCTGCCGGGACCGGACCAGGCGCCGGACACGCGGTACCTGGCCTATGGTTCGTCGATCACCCACGGCAGCACGGCCGTCCGGCCCACGGGCACCTATCCCGCCCGAACCGCCGAACTTCTGGGCACCGATCTTTTCAACCTGGGCTTCGGCGGTGGCGCCCACCTGGAAGCGGGCATGGCGGACTACATCGCCGGCCGGGAGGACTGGCACATCGCGACGCTGGAAATGGGCATCAACGTCGTGCAGTCCTTCAGCGTGGAAGAGTTCCACCGGCGCGTCGAATATTTCGTAACCACGATCGCCGACGCCCATCCGGACGAATGGATCTTCTGCATTGACATCTTCCCGTGCCGCTATGATTTTATGGGCGTCGAAAAATGCGATACCTTCCGGACCATCGTGGCGGAACGGGTGCGGCAGTTGAACCGTCCGAAGCTCGTGCACATACCTGGTGACGCCATGCTCCGGTCCAACAATGGCCTGACCACGGACCTCGTGCACCCGGCGCCCGGCGGTTTCGAGGAGATGGCGCGCAACCTGGCGGACATCATAGGCTCGCGATTAAAGTAGACGGAAGAAGCGGACGACCGCAGAACGTAACCAGCGGAATCAGATTCATCATCCTGCAGTCAAAAAGGGGTAACAAATGGATACCATCCGGGTAGGCGTGGTCGGCGCCGGCGCCAATACCGTGACCATGCACATACCGAAGCTTAAGGAAATAGAAGGCGTGGAGATCGTCAGCGTGTGCAACCGCAGCCGCGCGTCGTCGAAACGCGTGGCGGATCAGTTCGGCATTCCGACCATATACGAGACGTGGACCGAGCTGATCGAGGCCGACGATACGGACGCCATCGTCGTCGGGACCTGGCCCTACCTCCATTGCGCCACGAGCCTGGCGGCCCTGGCGTGCGGGAAGCACATCCTGTGCGAGGCGCGCATGGCCATGAACCTCGAAGAGGCCCAGCTCATGCACGACGCCGCGCTGAGCAACCCGGACCTCGTAGCCCAGATCGTGCCGTCCCCCATGACGCTCTGGGCGGACAAGACTATCCAGCGCCTGATCGCGGAAGGATACGTGGGCGATATACTCAGCGTGGAACTCCGCTCCTCCGGCAGCGACTTCCTCGACCGCGACGGCCCCATGCACTGGCGGCAGAACGTCGATTTCAGCGGCATGAACATCATGACCATGGGCATCTGGTACGAGGCCATGCGGCGCTGGGTCGGGGATCCGCTATCGGTTTTCGCCCAGGGCAAGACCTTCACGAAAATGCGCCGTGACGCGGAGACGGGCGTGATGCGCGCCGTCAAGGTGCCGGAACATGTAGACGTCGTGATGGACCTGATCTGCGGCGCCTCGGGATACCTGAAGATATCGACGGTCCAGGGACTCGCCGGTGAGAACGAAGCTATGATCTACGGCAGCGAGGGCACGATCCGCATGGGCGACGGCAAGCTGTACGGCGCGCAACGAGGGGACGACGCCCTGGCCGAAATCGACATTCGGCCCGAGGACCACGGGGAATGGCGGGTGGAGGAAGAATTCATAAACGCCGTCAGAGGCCGGGAGAAGGTGTCCCACACGCCCTTCGACGTCGGGATCAAGTACATGGAGTTCACCGAGGCGGTGAACCGGAGCATGGCCGAAGGCAAAGCTATCGCCCTGCCTTTGTAGGCGAGCAGGAATTTACGAAGTAGTAGCGCGGTCCACGTAGGCCAGTATCGCGCCGATCATGTCTCGCGGGTCCGATTCGTTGACGACGGTGAAATCCGCCATGGCAATGGGACCGCCCTTTTCGATGTTCTCGATCTCAGCGTGGTCCCGCTTCCGCGCCTCGTCCGCCGAAAGGGGCCGCATGCGGTACTGTGGATCGGTCCGCGCGTCGTGCACGCGGTTTTCCAGGCGGGCGTACCGGGTTCTCGGCGAGGAGACGACCGCCACTACGTGAATCCGGTCGCCGTAGGCTTCCTTCAGGATCTTGTGCTCGGACCAGGAATAAAGCCCGTCGATCACGACGTGGCCGTGTTTCAGGCCTTCCTCAATGGTGGGCAGCGAAAACGTCGCGAAGGCGCCCATCCCGTGTTCGCGCCGCAACCGTTCCCGCATCTCCTTCTCGTTCGCAGGATTTACTTCCCGGCCTTCTTCCTTCAGCCGGTCGATGGTCACCTGCCCGAAACGGATATGGCGCCAGCCTCGTGCGACCAGGCATTCCGCGGCCGTCGATTTGCCCGATCCGGTCATGCCTACGATGGCGACGATGAGATGCATTTTCGAGTCCGGAAGCTGTCACGCAGAGGATCGGAACCGGGGGTGTCAAGCGCCGGTCCAACGTACCGGTCCATGACTGAAACGGGCTGAATATACAGTTTGCACCGGGACCTGTCAAAGTGAACGAACGCGGGCTATGCAAAGTGGATGTACGCGGGCTATTCGAAGTGAACGAACGCGGGCTATGCAAAGTGAACGAACGCGGGCAATGCAAAGTGGATGTACGCGGGCTATGCAAAGTGAACGAACGCGGGCTATGCAAAGTGGATGTACGCGGGCTATGCAAAGTGAACGAACGCGGGTTATAATGTACTTGACGATGACCCCGCGGCCAGTTTGTTTTAAGTTTCTTCTCTTTTTCAAATCTTCAAATCCCTGATGGCGGCAACGGAGGAACAGCATGGCTGATCAAGTACCGGAGCGCGCCGAAAGTCGATTCCAGCTTGAGACCGAGTTGGCAAGAGATCTCGGTCTGGTCGCGGCCACGACGATTATCGTGGGCGGCATCATAGGGTCCGGCATATTCGGCGCACCCGCGGGCATCGCGGCCGTGCTGGGTTCCCCCGAACTGTTCCTGCTGGTCTGGGTGATCGGCGGGCTGCTCTGCTTTTCCGGCGCCCTGTGTTTCGCCGAACTGGGGGCCATGATGCCCCGCACCGGCGGCATCATTGTGTATCTTCGCGAATCCTATCCGCCCTTCGTGTCCTTCCTCTACGGCTGGACGGAAACAGCCGTAATCTGCCCCGGCGCGCTGGCCGCCGTCGCCATGATCTTCTCGACCTACCTCGGGTACTTCGTCCCGGAGGTCTCGATGGAGAACGTGCTGGTCCAGGCGGGTCCATTGATGGTATCGACGCAGCACCTGGCCATCTTTGCCGTACTGGGGCTGCTGGGCACAGTGAACTACATGGGTGTACGGTTCGGCGGCCTGATATCCAACCTGTCCACTTTCGCCAAGGTCGCCGCCCTGCTGGGTCTGGTGTTCCTGGCCCTGGCCGTCGGCGGGTCCGTGGAGCATTTTACGCAGTCTTCGTCCGTCCCAAGGGAGATGAACCTCTTCGGTGCGCTGGGTTTCGCCATGGTGGGGATCCTTTTCTCCTACAACGGTTGGTACAACACGAACAACGTGGCAGGAGAGGTGAAAGATCCCCGGCGCGTGCTGCCTCTGGCCATCATCATCGGCCTGAGCCTGTGCATGCTGGTCTACCTGGCGGTGAACTGGGCCTACCTTTACGTCATGGACATTGACGAGATCGCGGCATCCGAACGGATCGCGGCCGAAGCGGCGGAAAGGCTGATCGGACCGGTCGGCGGTTCGCTGACCGCGCTGGCGGTCATGTTGGCGACCTTCGGAACCCTCAACGCCAACATCATCTACATGCCGCGCATCACCTACGGCATGGCCCGGGAACGCCTGTTGTTCAGCTGGTTCTCCCGCGTGCACCCCAGGTTCCGTACGCCTTCGCGCACGATCGCGACCCTGACGATCTGGGGCATGGCATGGAGCCTGGTCGGCAACTTCATGGAAATCGTCCTGGCCGTGATGTACGTGCTCTTCGTGTTCTACGTGCTGAGCGTGGTCGCCGTGTTCATCCTCCGGCGCAAGTATCCCGACGTACCCCGTCCCTTCAAGGTCTGGGGCTATCCCGTCACGCCGCTGTTCTTCATCGTCGTATCCCTCGGATACATCGTATCGACCGTTGTATTCAATTTCATGGACGCGTTGCCGGGCATCGTCGTGCTGTTACTCGGCGTGCCGGTCTACCTCCTGTGGTTCCGCAAACAGGTGTCCCATTGACAGTCCATCATACCCCGTTGAAATCCCATCATACATCGAATAGATAAGTTTCAGAGAATTGAGGAGTTTCAGATGCCCAATATGAACGGTGGCGAGGCCCTGGTCCGGTCACTGCATTCCTACGGTGTGGAAGTCGTTTTCGGCTTGCCGGGCGCCGGACAATACGAAGCCATCGACGCGATCTACCAGCAGGAGGGCATGCGTTACATCACGACGCGAAACGAGCAGGCGATCAGTTACATGGCGGACGGCTACGCCCGCGTGAGCGGAAAGCCGGGGGTGGGCATCGCGGTCGAAGGACCGGGTTTTTTCAACACAACGGCCGGATTGGCCACCGCCTTCGCCCAGTCTTCTCCCGTGCTGCTGATCACGGGAGACCACCACGGCGTGTCCATACCCGGAAGGTCCAGTCACGACAGCCTGAACGAATACGGCGCCTATTCGAAGTGGGCGGGGCGGGCCGATTCTCCCGCGGAAATCCCTAGCCTGGTCCGCGAAGCCTTCCGGCAGCTCAACACGCCCCGGAAGCGCCCGGTCGTCCTGGAAGTGGGACCCCACGTATTCAGGGCAGAGGAAGCGGTCGACCTGCTGGACCCGGTATCCTGTTCCCCCGCGGCGGGCGAAGCCGGCCAACTGGAGCATGCGGCCAGGTTGCTCGCCGAGGCGAAGCGGCCGCTGGTCTGGGTCGGCGTCGGGGCATCGGAAGGCGCGCCGCTGGTCAGGAAGATTGCGGAACACCTGGGCAGTCCGGTCGTCAGCAGCCGCAGCGGAAAGGGCATCCTTCCGGCCCGTCATCCGTTGTCGCTGGGGATGTTCGAGGCACGTTACAAGCCGTTGAAGGACCGCGTGGATGAATGCGACGTGATCCTGGCCGTGGGTACGGCGACCGACATGAGCGCGCGCCTGGGTGGGCAGACGGTGATCCGGATCGACAACGATCCTGACGAGATCGGCCGGGACGACGGTCAGACGCACGGCATCCTGGGCGACGCCGCGCCGAGTCTGGAGATACTGTACGACAACCTGGCCGGCCTGTCCGAGCCCAGGGCCAATGTCACCGAGGACATCCAGGCGATCAATACCCACCGTTTCGGTCCCGAAGAACAGCTCCAACCGCAGGGCAAACTGATGGACGCCCTGAGATCGGCTATCCCGGACGACGGAATCTTCGTGGGCGGAATGAACCAGATGGGGTATTACAGCCGGAATTACTATCACTCCCAATCCCCCAGGGGATACCAGACCTCATCGCACCACGGCACGTTGGGCAGCGTGTTTCCCGTCGGCGTCGGCCTCAAGATCGGGCGGCCCGATCGCGCGGTCGTAGTAGTCTCCGGTGACGGTGGCATCCTTTACAACCTGCAGGAACTCGCCACGGCCGTGCAATACGGCGTCAACGTCATCACCATCGTGTTCAACGACAACGCCTACGGCAACGTCCGGCGGGCCCAGATGGAGGAATTCAATGGCCGCGTCATCGGCACCGAACTCCACAATCCAGATTTCGTAAAACTGGCCGAAGCCTATGGGGCAAGAGCGGTTCTGGCCGAGGACGCCGGGCAGTTGGAAGCGGCCGTCCATGAAGCCGTGACGGCGGACGCCCCGACGCTGATCGAGGTACCGGTCGGTCCCTGGGAGAGAAGGTACTAGGAGAACGGTCGAGGCCAGCTTTCATCCACATCAGGCGGGACGTTTCCAATTCAGGTCGCATCCTGATTCCCGCAGGATGCGCACGCCCTCGTCCCAGAACTGGTCGATGTTGGCTACGCCGTGGGAGTCGTCTCCCGGCACCACGGCAATACCCATTTTCAACGCCTGCTCGAGTACCGGTCCTGAGATGTAAGGCTCGGGCTGACCTTTCTTCAGCGCGGCGAGGTTGAAGTCCATGATCGAACCCAGATCACGGATCGCTTCCAGGTTGCGCACGACCCGGTCCCACACGAAGGGCTTGAGCAGGCGCGTCCGGTAATCGTGATCGAAGATCCGGACCAGGTCGAAGTGCCCGATCACCTCGGGCGAAAGCGTCGCGATCACTTCGTATTGGCGGTCGAAGTAGGCGCAGTACAACTCGTCCACGCCTCCGGCCGCTTCCGCCGCGGCCCGGTACCATTCGGGCGATCCATCGAACAGCATGTCATCGATCTGGTGCACGGAGCCCACGATGTAATCGGGCTCGAATTCCTTCCTCGCCGCGGGTACCCAGGCTTCGTAACCACTGTACGCCTCCGCTTCGAAGCCCACCAGGATCCTGATCTCCGAAGCGTACTTATCCCGGAGCCGGCGGCAGGTCGACATGTAGTCGGCGAACCTCGCCTGCTGATCGGCGGCGTTCAATCCGGCGGCCAACTCGTCAGGATAGCTCACTTCGTCCCGGTGCGGCGGCATGTGTTCGGTGATCCCCACCCAGGCGTATCCGTGGGCGACGTAAGCCCGGATGATATCCTCCAGCGAATCCTCGGCGTGTTTGCAGAACTGTCCGCTGTGGCCGCCGTGGACCGAGACGCGTTCGGGGCATGGCGCCATTCTGAGACCTTTCTTCAGCTTCCGACCTTGGTGACTGAATTATCCGATTCCCGCGGCGGACTATCCGATTCCCGCGGCGGACGATACGATTCCCGCGGCGGACTATCCGACTCAGCGGCGGACTATCCGA
>CAZZNP010000007.1:33122-34926 GCA_964655785.1 uncultured Gemmatimonadota bacterium | reverse complement strand
GCGCATCGATTCGGAGGTCTCTTTCAAGGCATCCCGAGGAGGCAGGGCATTCACCCGCGCGCTGAAGGGTTCGGCGGTGACCGGTCCGTCGTAGTCCATGGCATCCAGCGCGCCGAGAAACCTGCCGATGTCCAGGACGCCGGTTTCGCCCGGCAGGCACCGCTCGTTGTCTATCTGCTCGTCGACCGGGATGCCGGCCGGGGCATCGTTGACGTGCACGTTGATCACGTCCGCATTGCGCAGGCCCGCCAGGTCTTCCCAGGTGCCGCGGGACGTGTACCAGTGCCACAGGTCCAGCAGCAGCCCCACGTTCGGTCCCAGGTCCCGGCAGAGCGTCAGCATGCCGTCCATGGTATAGATGAATTCGTGCTTTTTGCCCTGGCGCAGCGTGGCCGGGCCGATGAACTCGAGGCCGAACCGGCATTCGTGCTCCCCGAGGATCTCGGCCACGGGCTTCAGCCGTTCGACATGGAAGGCGTAGTTCTCGTCGAAATCACGCTCATCCGAAAATGGCATCACCACGGCGGTCGTCCTCACGGCGCCAATGTCCCGCGCCATGGCGGCGTATGTCCGCAACGTCCCCAGTCCTTCTTTCCAATGACGGCCGTCGCCGTGCCACTTGATCGGCAGTCCCCAGTTTCCGGGCAGGCGGCCGTACCGCGCAAAAAGGCCTCTGACCTTTTCGGGTGACGTCCTTCGGACCAGACCGGCCACCTCCGGCATGCTGAGATCGACGCCCTCGAACCCGTACTCTGCGGCCATTTCCAGTGCCTCGGAGAGGGAAGCGGGAATACCTATCATGCCGGGGTTCAGGTTCTTGAACATAAGAAAACCCGCACTTGGCGGGGTATGAGCGGGAATGTTCTATGGGTTGACGGAGGAATGACGAACCGTTCAGTCACGCGATCAAACCTGCCCGCCACCGGTCTCATCCGGTCCGGACGCGCTGGAATCGCTTCTTGCCGGCTCTTAAAAACAGGACGCCTTCTTCGTCCAGATCATCCGTATCCAGCATCCGGTCGATGGCGGCCACGCGCTCGCCGTTGACGGCTGCGCCGCCCTGTTGGATCAGCCTGCGCACCTCGCTCTTGCTCTTGCCCAACTGGGCTTCCACGAACAAATCTACGATGTTGATTCCGGCTTTCAGGCGGTCCCGCCCGATCTCCAGGGTGGGGACATCCTCTCCTCCCGCCTGCGTACCGCCGAATACGCTCCGGGCGCCGCGCTGCGCCTGTTCCGCCGCTTCCTCGCCGTGGGAAATTTTCGTCGTCTCGTAGGCCAGGACCGACTTCGCGTGGCGGATCTTCGCGCCTTCAAGTCGGCCCAGTTCCCGGACCTGCTCCATGGGCAGGAAGGTGAAATGACCCAGCAGGCCTTCCACGTCCCGGTCATCCACGTTGATCCAGTACTGGTAGAAGTCGTAGGGCGAGGTCATATCGGGATCGAGCCAGACGGCGCCTTCGGCCGTCTTGCCCATCTTCTTGCCGTCCGAAAGCGTCAGCAGGGGCGTGGTGACGGCCTGTGCCGCCGCACGCTCCTTGCGCCGGATCAGGTCCACGCCGGCCACGATGTTCCCCCACTGGTCGTCCCCGCCGAACTGCATCGTGCAGCCGTACTCCCGGAAGAGCATGAGGAAATCGAAAGCCTGGAGGATCTGGTAATTGAATTCCAGGAAGGTCAGGCCCGTTTCCATGCGGGTCTTGTAGGCTTCGGCCGTCAACATGCGGTTTACGCTGAAATGCTCGCCGATTTCCCGCAGGAAAGTAATGTAGTTCAGCGTGCGCAGCCAGTCCGCGTTGTTCAC
>CAZZNP010000007.1:29210-33022 GCA_964655785.1 uncultured Gemmatimonadota bacterium | reverse complement strand
CTGCTCAGTTGCTTCTTGATCCGGGTGATGTTCTTGTCGATGTCTTCTGTCGAAAGCTGGGGGCGGAGGGCGTCCTTGCCGCTCGGATCGGGTATCATCGCCGTACCGCCGCCCACCAGGGCAATGGGCCGGTGGCCACCGCGCTGTAAGTGTGAAAGCATCATGATCTGAACGAGATTGCCGACGTGCAGGCTTCGCCCCGTCGGATCGAACCCGATATAGCAGGTGACCGTTTCTTCGGCGAACGCCTGCGCCACGGCCTCTTCGTTCGTGACCTGCGAGACGAATCCCCGTTCTTTCAACACCTCGAATGCACTGGGCATGCTGGGTTCTTCCGGATTACAGGGACACGGACTGTCCCGTCCTGGATGATTCGTAGATGGCAAGGATCAGCGCGAGAGACTTCTTGGCCTCCTCGCCGGATATTCGGGGTGTGCCGCCGTCGTGGACCAGCCCGATCATGTCCTCGATCACATTCGCGGGACCGTCGTACGGAAAGGGATCCTCTATGGACTCATCCGGGATGTGCCAGGTATCCACTTTGTTGCCGGCCGTGATGACCAGCCCGCTGCTACCATGGAGTTCCACGCCGGCCGGGATCGTCACCGGGCAGGTCGTCGTCCCGAGGATGGTTCCCACGGCTCCGCTCTCGAAGCGGATCATGGCCATGCCGAGGTCTTCCGATTCGATATCGTGATTGAATACGCCGATCTGGCCCTGCACGGAGTCGACCGCGCCCATGTACCATATCAGGAGATCGATCTGATGCACCGACTGGTTGATGAGCGACCCGCCGCCATCCAGTTTCCACGTGCCGTGCCAGCCCTTGTAATAGTCGTCATTCCGGAACCACTTGAGCCGGACCTCGCCGAGGATCATCCGGCCGAGGCGGCCTTCGTCCACGGCCTGCTTGACGCGCACGTTGTCGGCCATGTACCGCGCCTCGAAATCGACGGAGAGGATCACGCCGGCTTCGCGACAGGCCGCGATCATGCGGTCCGCCCGTTCCAGGTTCACGTCGATCGGCTTGGTCGTTATCACGTGCTTTCCGGACTGCGCGACATCGATGGCGAAATCGGCGTGGGTACCGCTCGGGGTCATGACGTTGATGACGTCGATGTCGTCACGGTCGAGCAGCCTTCGGTAATCATCGTACCACGTTACGCCGTACTCCGCCGAGGCTTTCCGACCCCGATCCTCGTCGAGATCCGCCACCGCGACCAGTCTCGCGCCATCCGTCTCGTGAATGCAACGGGCGCGCACGTTGCCCATACCAAGCCCAATCACGCCGAAACCGACGGCATCGGTGCTCACGCTAGTGCTCCTTTGGTTTTGCGGGGGTTTTCGGACCGGTCCCGGTCAGTGAAAAAGCCAAGGGGACCGTCATGCGATGCAATGCCGCTCATTCTTCGAATCGACCCGAACCCACGGTCAGGAACTCGCCGGCCAGCAGTTCGCGCAGTATCTCCACCTTGTTGCCCGTGCGCTGTTGCAGGTCGTCGAGGACCTCTTCGCCCGCCAGCTCGTCGACGCAGCCCACGTGTTCCACATATTCCGCCACGAGATCCTCGTTCCATTCTCCATCAATACTGGCGGTCACATAAACCGAAAAGGTCTTGATCGGCATGGGATACTCATCCGGTATCATCGCCTGTACATCACGAATGACTTCATTCACACGAATCGACTGAACGCTCTTATCCTTCAACTCACGAATCATATCGTTGAGATCGGTGAATGTAAGCTTCATGGAAAGGCTCCTCTCCGGCCACGGGCCGTATACCTGCAGATCGGTACGACAGCACTGGAACTAGGGACGCAGCGCAAGCAGTCCTGCTGATCGAGTTGCGACCATTAAATCCGGACCATTCTTATCGTGGCATTAATCTGCATTTAGGCTAAGGTGAAAGGGCCATCCTGTCAAGCGGTTTTTAGGTTTAAAAGACAGGCTCGTTCCGGGGATTGGGCGGGGTGTCCGTGGCGGGATTACCGGAGTCGGCCTTCACAGTCAAAATCACCGAGCGCGTTGCCGGGTTCAACCAGCGGAACGACCTCCACAGGGCGTCGAGATTGCCGGTCCGAACCGCCATACATGTGTTTATTTGCAGGTAGTACTTTCGATTTTACACCCTTTAAAGCCATTGTAATCCTGTAAATACCTTGATTCGGAATACCATTGCCCAGGGTTTGCGAAAAGTCCCCCTGGCGACACCAGACCCCGCTTGACAATAGTCTCTCATCGGTCTAACTTTTACGTGAAGGTACAGTGATTTTAAACTTGAACGAGCGCCCACCTGCCGGCCGTTTTCGGCAACGCGAGGGGCACGAAAGCAGAAGGGAATCCACCATGCTGGACGAAATCCTGGCCCAGGAATACCCGAAGACGGAGACGCTAAAGGACGGCACCAAGGTTACGATCCGGCCGCTCGAATCCGACGACGTGGAGGCGCTCTATACTTTTTTCCAGTCGATACCGCGCAAGGACCGAACCTTTCTGAAGGATGATATCCGCGACAAAAGCATCATCCAGGGATGGTGCAACAACATCGACTGGGACGTCGTCATCCCCATCGTGGCGATCGTGGACGGCGAAATCGTCGCCGAGGTGTCGCTCCATCGCGAGCGCCGCGGCTGGAAAAGCCATATCGGCAAGCTCCGACTCGTCGTACATCCCGATTTCCGCCGCCAGGGACTGGCGGTCGAAATGATCAACGAACTGATCGCCGTCGCGCTCCACACCGGGTCCATCGAGCAGCTCAACGCCGAGTGCATGGTGGACGTCCAGCGCGGCGCGATCCTGCTGCTGCAACTGGTGGGATTCGTGCAGCGCGCCATCCTGCCCGACCAGGTCCGCGACATCGAGGGAAGCCTTCACGACCTCGCCCTGCTTTCCTACACCCTGCGCGACCAGGAAGACTTCCCGGCACTGGACTAGCTCCGAACCGGCGCCGGCCGCTCGCCGTCCATCTCAAAAGAGGCTCAACTGCCGCTCGAAATCGGGCGTAACGGTATCCAGGCCGAGCAGCCGCTTCATCCGGTTGCAGTCGGCGGGTGAATGGCCTGAATAGTAGTTGTTGAAAAAACCGTACAGCGTGCCGACCCGCGGCAGGATATCCCGCTTCAATCGCTCCGCCCACTTGATGAGTTCCTGGGTGCGGTCGACGACGGATTCCCGGAAGTTGCCGATGCGGGAATCCTCCGTGTCGCCCATCCAGCGGATATAGGTGAAATCTGCGGTAATCCGCGGCACGATCGGCATGACCCTGGGATGGTCCTGCATGGTCCAGGCAACGCCGTATGTCTCGAGAAGCTCGAACACTTCCGGCTTGATCCAGGAACCGTGGCGGAACTCGAAGGCGAAGCGGAAGTCTCTGGCCGGCAACTGTTTCAGGAAATCCTCCACGCGGGTGAGTGTTTCGTTGTTGCACCGAAAGCCGGGGGGAAGCTGAACCAGCAGGCAACCGAGCTTGTCGCCGAGGAGTGCCATGCTGGCCAGAAACGGGGTGAGCACATCCTCTGTGTCCACCAGCCCCCGTTCGTGGGTGATTTTTCCGGGAAGCTTGGCCGTGAAACGGAACGTGTCCGGGACGCGGTCGCGCCAGGACGTCACCACTTCCGGCCTGGGAATGTAATGGAAGGTGCTGTCTATTTCGAGGGCGCCGAAAACCCGGGCGTAGTGCTGCAGGAGGACTTTCCGGTCTGCGTCGCGGGCGTAGAATGTGCCGGACCAGTCCCTGTAGGTCCAACCCATCGTGCCGATATGAACGGAACCGGGCTCCACGGTCATATCAGCTCCATGCGTGCCGCCTCGG
>CAZZNP010000007.1:2650-29110 GCA_964655785.1 uncultured Gemmatimonadota bacterium | reverse complement strand
CGACCCGGTCGGTATCGAAGGACTCCAGGTTGCGCGTGATGTCCCGGATGAACCGGGCGGCGTTGAGGCCGTCGATAAACCGGTGATCGAAGGAGAGACTCAGAAACATCATGGACCGGATCGCAAGCGAATCGTCCGCCTGCACGACGACCTGCTTCTTGACGCTGCCCGTGGCGAGTATGCCCGCCTCGGGCTGGTTGATGATCGGGGTGCCGAAAAGCGTATCCCACATGCCCGGGTTCGTCAAAGTGAACGTGCTGCCCTTCAGATCGTCGGGGATCAGCTTGCGGTCATGGGCCCGCTTGGCCAGGTCGTGGGCCGCCTCGGCGATTTCCGCGAAATCCATCTCGTCCGCGTGACGGATCACCGGGACGACGACGCCCTTTTCCAGTCCGACCGCCAGTCCCAGGTTCACGTGCTTCCACTGCAGGATCCGGTCGCCGTCCATGGTGGCGTTCAACATGGGGTTCGCCCGCAGGGCGTCGACGATAGCGGTGATGAAGAACGGGGTAAGCGTCAGCCTGATGCCGGTCTTCTGCTGGAACCGTTCCCTGGCCTGGTCCCGGAAGCGCACGACGTGGGTCATGTCGACTTCCGACACGGAGGTCACGTGGGGGGACACCTGCTTGCTGAGAACCATGTGTCTGGCAATGGTCTTGCGGAGGGTGTCCATGTTCACGACGCGGGCTTCTTCGGTGCCCGCAGGGCGTGAGACCGAAACGAATTCGGAGTCCTCGTCCTGCTCCGCGGACGGTTCGGGGATCCGGGACGCGCGCCGTTCCAGGTAGGTGAGCAGGTCGTCCCGGGTAACGCGGCCGCCCTTGCCCGTTCCTTCCATGGATTCAAGCGTGGCCATGTCGATACGCTCTTCCCGGGCGATGCGCAGGACCAGGGGCGAGTAGAACCGCTCGGCACGCCTCCGCCTCAACGGCCCTCCATCGCCGCCATCCGCGGCGGCGGGGGTCAGCTCGTCGGCTTCGATCGTCTCGGTTTGCCCGCTGGCGTCACCGGCCTGCCCGGCCTGCCCGGCCTGCGTATCCTCTCCGGCTTCGCTTGATCCGCCGTCCTCTTCTTCTCCCGTATCGATGACGCCGATGACCTCACCGATGGCCACCGTCGTGCCTTCTGCCACGCGTATCTCGCTCAGCACGCCGCCTGCTATGGCGGGAATGTCCGTGTCGATCTTGTCGGTGGTGATTTCCACCACGGACTCGTCCCGCTCGATCGGGTCTCCGACCTGCTTCAACCATCGGATGACCGTGCCTTCCTCGACGCTTTCTCCGAGCCTGGGCATGACTATGTTCACGTGCGGTATCCTCTCAGATCCAGTCGATCAGTAGGCCAGTAGATCCCGGAGCGCCGCGGTCACTTTCTCCGTGTTCGGCAGGAAATAGCTTTCCAGCGGCGGGCTGAAAGGTACGGGCGTGTCGATGGCGGCCAGCCGGCGGACGGGCGCGTCGAGATGCTCGAAGGCTTCATCGGCCACCACCGCCGCGATTTCGCCGCCGAAACCTCCGGTCAGCGTATCTTCGTGCACGACCAGGAGCCGGTTTGTCTTCCGGACGGACTCGAGTATGGCCTGTTTGTCGAAGGGCAACAGGGACCTCAGGTCCAGCACCTCCGTCTCGACGCCCTCGCCGGACAGGGCATCGGCGGCGTCCAGACTGTGAAAGACCATCTTCCCATAGGTGACGATCGTCGCGTCGACGCCCTCCCGCCGGATCGCCGCCTCGCCGATGGGCACGGTATAGTCCTCCTCGGGGATCTCTTCCCGGATCCGCGGGAACCGGTATAGTCCCTTGTGCTCGAAGAAGAGCACCGGGTTGTTGTCCCGGATGGACGACTTCAGGAGCCCTTTCGCGTCGTAGGTCGTGGCAGGTGCGACGACCTTGAGGCCTGGCACCTTGCAGAACCAGGCTTCGGGGTTCTGGGAGTGGAAGGGACCGGCGTTGCCGATGGCCCCGGATGGACACCTGACCACGAGGGGCACGGCCGCGCCCCAGCGGTAGTGGGCCTTGGCGGCGTTGTTGACCAGTTGATTGAACCCGCAGGTGATGAAATCGGCGAACTGCATTTCAGCCACGGGCCGCATGCCCATGATGGCCGCGCCCATGGCTGCGCCGATGATCACGGATTCCGCCACGGGTGCGT
Organism: uncultured Gemmatimonadota bacterium; assembly: GCA_964655785.1. Classification (GTDB taxonomy): domain Bacteria; phylum JAAXHH01; class JAAXHH01; order JAAXHH01; family JAAXHH01; genus JAAXHH01. Next base: position 26,959 of record CAZZNP010000007.1, on the reverse strand, counting down.
CGATCACCCGGTCCTCCCCGAAATCGTCCAGGAATCCCTTCGTGATCTTGAAGGCCCCGCCGTAAACCCCGATGTCCTCGCCGAGGCAGAATACGCGCTCATCCCGTTCCATCTCCTCGCGGAGTCCGGCCGAAATGGCTTCCAGGTAGGTTACAGGTTGCATGGGTCGGTTCCGGTTGGGGACATCAGTCCACGTAGACGCTTTCGAGCGCTTCTTCGGGTTCCGGTTGGGGACATCAGTCCGCGTAGACGCCTTCAAGCGCTTCTTCGGGTTCCGGGAGGGGACTCTGCTCCGCATAATCGACCGCGTCGTCTACGATGCCCTTGACTTCCTCCTGGATCTCTTCGATCTCGTCCCGTGTAAAGTACTTCCGTTCCAGAAGCAGGTTCTCGGCCTTCGTGACCGGATCGTTGTTCCACCCGTCCTCCATGACTTCCTTGGGGACGTAAAAGGCGTCGTCGTGCTGGGCGTGCCCCAGCAGCCGCGTGCAGACCGCTTCGATCAGTGTCGGACCGCCGCCTTCCCGGGCGAGATCCACGGCCTCGCGCGTCGCTTTGTACACGGCGCGCACGTCCGTTCCGTCCACTAACGAACCCGCGATGCCGTAACCCTGCGCCCGGTCCACGATGTGCTCGCAGGCGTACTCGAAACGGGTGGGCGTGGAATAGGCGAACTTGTTGTTCTCCACGATCAGCACCATGGGCAGTTTGTGCACGGCCGCGAAATTGAGCCCTTCGTGGAAATCGCCGATACTCGATCCGCCCTCGCCGATGTAGGTCAGGGAGACCGCGCCGCCGCCGCGGATCTTGCTGGCCAGTGCGACGCCCGCGGCCACGGGAATGTTTGCGCCGAGGTGGCTGATCATTCCGACGATCTGGTGGTCCCAGTCCCCGCAGTGCATGTTGCCGTCTTTACCGGCCGTCGGCCCGTTGGCACGGCCAAGGTACTGGCACATCATGTCGCGGGCCGTATGACCGCGCAGGAAATGGGCGCCGATCACCCTGTGCATGGGGACCAGGACGTCCGCATCGCCCAGCGCGTAGGCGGATCCCGCGGCAATGGCTTCGTGTCCCGCGCCCGCGTAGGCCGCGCCTACGAGCCGGCCCTGCCGGAACAGCCGGTAGACGCGCTCTTCAAACTCCCGCTGGAGGCGCATGGTATGATATATCGTCCGGTAGTCGTCCCGGCCGAGGCCGAGATCGTCGAGGTCGGACTCGTTAAGGTCGGGATCTGACAGGGCGGGGGCGGTCTCAACTTTCAAAGCGCCTCCTGGGTTCTGTGTGTCGTGCTTCGTACATACTCTTCGCTTCAATTCGGGCAGGCTCATCTCTTCTAAGGCCATTCCGAAAACGCCGCCCAGGTTTCGGAGAAGGCTCTTCTCGACCTCCTCCATCGAAACGGGGCGGCCGAGGATCCTTTCGATCGTAGTGACCTCGCGGTCGGCAATGCCGCACGGCACGATGCCTTCGTACAGGGAGAGGTCGGGGCGCACATTCAGGGAGAACCCATGCATGGCGACCCACCAGCTGACCCGTATGCCCAGGGCCGCGACCTTTCTGCCTTCCACCCAGACTCCGGTTATCCCCTCCAGGCGGTGGGCCTCGATGCCGAAATCTCCCAGGCACCCGATGATTACGGCCTCGATGTCGCGAAGATACCGGTATACGTCCTGGTACCAGGCCGCGATATCGAAGATGGTGTAACCCACCAACTGGCCAGGGCCGTGGCAGGTGACGTCCCCGCCGCGGTCCGTTTCAAAGACCTGAATGCCGCGGGCCCGGAGCGCTTCTTCCCCGTAGAGCAGGTGTTCACTGGCTCTCAGCCGACGACCGATCGTGTACGTGGGGGGATGTTCGAGAATCAGGAGCGCATTGTCGATCAGGCCGGAACGACGCGCCGCGAGCAAGGTCCGCTGAAGAGACAGCGCCACGTCGTATTCCATCGTGCCGGCCCGAACAACCCAGCAAGGCAGCACCTGCCCTCCTCATACACGGCGGCCTCGTAAACCACAGGCCTTTTACCGCGCATAACCTATGGCTGCGCGGGTTCTGGTGTCAAGGGTTTTCTCCCCCGACGATAGCCCCGTAAAACTCCACGCGGCGGTCTTCCAGGCGGTCGAGTTCATAGGCCTTGGCCACGTTTACGATGTGCTTTTCGCGGGCGCCGGCAAGGTCTACGTCGGCATAGATAATCTCCTCGCGCGACCGGTCTCCCTCCGCGAGCGTACGCCCGGTGAAATCGACGATCTTGCTCTGTCCGATGAAGTTCGTTCCCCGTTCCCTTCCGACCCGGTTGACGGCGATGTAATTTACGCGGTTCTCGAAGGCGCGCGTATTGATCACGAACTCCGTGTTGCAGTCCGCGCCGACCGGCCAGTTGGTGGGCAGGGCGATCAGTTCCGCGTCATGGAGCATCATCACCCGGGAGCTTTCGGGAAACGCCGCGTCGTAACAGATATTCAGCCCGATCTGGCCGACCTCTGAATCGTACACGCGGAAAGGCCGGTCGCCGTGGGACAGGAAACGGTCGATCCCGAGATAGGGGAGATGGATCTTGCGGTAGTGTCCGATCAGTCCGTTGGGCGCGATTAAGGCGGCTGAATTGTATATACTGGAACCATCGGCCTCCAGCAGTCCGACGATGACGTGAATGTCGAGTTCGCGGCACTGCCGTTCGATGCGTTCCGTGAAGGGCCCGGGAACGGACTGGGCGCATGTCCGGGCCTCATCCAGGTCGTGGAAGCAGTAGCCGGTCAGCGCGCACTCGGGAAAAACGGCCAGATCCGCCCCTTCCCGCGAGGCCGTCTGCATGGCGTCGAATATCTTGATCAGGTTCTGTTCGGTCGCGGCGAGTTTCAGATCCATCTGCACGCCTGCGACCCGGATGGTGTCTCGCATATATCCCCCTGTCTGCAAAAAAGGTGTCCTACGGGATTATACGCCTTCGGGGGCCGGTAGTTGCCGGCGGGAACCGCAAAGCCGTTCCCTAGCCTCTTCGGTACGTCGGCATGGCGCTCAGGCCGGTTGAAGTGGGATGAAACAGCCGGGTCAGATGGGCTTCGATGACCCCCCGGTTGAGATCGGGGCGCTCCATGCAGGCGACGACCAGTTCATGGTCCACCTGTTCCGTCATCTCCGCGATGGCCTTCATCCGGTCGATGGAATTGATCAGCGCCTGCCGGATGGGGATGCGCTCCGGGAAGATGTCGATACCCATGTACCCCCGGTAGCCGTACATCTTCAGTGCGTACATGCCGGCGAAGATCTGCTCGGGCGAAACGATGCCGACCTGCAGGTCCTGGTCGTAATTGCCCAGGGGCTGGCTGTTCCAGTGGGTATGGGCCAGCCTCCCCTGCCGGAGGATGCGGCTCAGGGCATAGGGGAAATCCTCGAACCCCATGAGGACGTGGCCGAGTTCCGGGTTCAGTCCCACGATGGCGTGACCCTCATCCAGGAGTGCGCGGTTTTCCGGCGCCTCGAGCCGTTCGTCCACGTTCTGTGCCATGAGGATGCCGTCCGTGGTATTCCGGTAGATGTTGTTGCCCCGGGGCTCGTAGGGCTTCGGTTCGATGGCCGTGCGAATCCCCGGCACGGCGTCCAGCGCCTCGGCCAGGCCCGATTCGAAGAGGTCCCACATGGCGTAGAAATCGGTCCCGAAGTTCAGCTCGTAGCCATCTCCGCCAGGCCACACGACCATGAAGTCCGTGTCCAGTTCACGGTTCATCCTGAGCGTCTCGATAACCCGGTCGATGGCGGCGCGGCGCGCCTCCGGCACGGGCGAAGACAGGGAGCCGAATTCGAATTGGGCGTCCCAGAACAGGTTGGGGATGACCGTGATGAGCCGCACGCCCGTGTCTTTCTCCAACTGCTGGTAGAGATGGGCGTTGTCCTCGTTGATCTCGTTGGGATAGTGGGCCTCGATGCCGCAAAGGCCGTATTCAGCCAGTTCCCCGGCTATGGCGAGACGATCCTCGATGGAATAGGGATCCACGTAGGCTTCGTGAAACCGGATCTGTGACGGCGAGAAGAACCAGACTCCGGCGGTTATTTTCAGTTCGAGGGGAAAGCGCTTGAGATGGTGCACGAGGTCATCGCCGCTGCGCACGGTTGCCTGATCCCGCAGGTCTGCGAACATAGCTGTCTCCTGAGATTGCTCGGTGTTGTTTCAAATGGGTTGGTTGTTTCAAATGGGTTGAATGACAATATGGGCGGCCGGCGGTACGACGGCCAGCAATAACGATGTGCGGGGATCCCGGGGAGAACGCTATCCCGCCGCGAGCCGTTTTTTCTGTTCTTCCAGCATCTTCTGCTGGAGTCCGACCCGTTCCGGTACCAGCCGTTCGCGCGGCGCCGTCGGATTGAAGTCCAGGCGTTTCTTTCCCAGCCCCTCCAGGACCGCCAGCTCCACCGGAGAGAAATCATCTGGATTATCGCGATTGAAATCCATTGGTTCTTTGAGCCCGACAGGCGGATTCGTGATGAAGCGGGCCCGGCCCGAAGGGTTCTGCGAAGCGGAATGAAGGATATACGGGTGCAGCAGCACGACGTCTCCTGCGTTCCCGGTTACCTCGACGAAATCCGAGCATTTGGCAATCAAATGACCGAAACCGCCGCTGGGCAAGAGCCCCTGTGGGTTGTCGTAAAGGAATCGCGCAACGTGTCGCACCGAGTCACAGGCAATAAACGTACCGCCGCTTCTGGGTAGAATGTCCGACCAGATCACGATTGTCAACAGTCCTTGCTCCGGACTGTCCAGGAAGTGTCGAAAGAAATCCCCGTCCTTGTGCCAACCCTGGCGAAGTTTCCCGGGAGGCTGCCAGGCTTCGTCCGCGCCGGCATTGAAATTGATGATAAAGCCATCCCCCCAGGAAGAAGTGGCATCGGCCAGCCTGTTTTCGCCGCCGAGCAGATCGCAGATCGCATCCCATGCCCTTGGGGCGATCTCGCGGACCGGCACCCGGTTCATGGACGGGAGATGAACGCGCGGTTCCGCCCATGTCTCGGCATTGCCGGGATCGTAGCCAAGGCGCTTGAATGCGAATTCACGCCATTCGGCTGCCAACTCTCTGGAGAAGCAGCCTTTCAGAACGACGTGTCCCTTTTGTATGAAATGGTCTACGTCTGATTCAACGAGTGCTTTATAGGTCTTTGCCACATGTTCTCTTTTGAAAACGGGTTATCAGACCTTGTAAACGGAGTGTTGCGGTGCGACTGCGTCGACGCTGGCGGGATCGTACGGCTCGATTTACCAGGCCCGGCGGCGCCTATCCCGCGTGTCGCCCGAAGTGATCCTGCTCGCAAAGCGCGATGAAACCTCGCCTGTTGATGATTGAGAAGCGACAACATCGATTATAGGATGGAAAACCGGTACTGTCAACAGGGAGATCGGGAATCAAAAGAGCGCTTGACACTCCGGTCGAAAGTCTCGTATTTTTCCTATTTATCCTGCCTGATTTCCATGGCATCACTCGCCTCGAAAGGAATGGTTCTTGCGCGTAGTCGTAACCGGCGGTGCGGGTTTCCTGGGATCACATCTCTGCGACCGTCTGCTCGCTGATGGACACCAGGTCGTCGCCGTCGACAACCTGATCACGGGCCGGACCGTGAACCTCGCACACAACATGGACCACGACGGGTTTTCCTACGTCCGGCAGGACGTATCCGAATACCTGGACATCGACGGCGACGTGGACTTCATCCTGCACTTCGCCAGTCCCGCCAGTCCGATAGACTTCGAGCGCGTACCGATCCAGATCCTGAAGGCTGGCGCCCTGGGTACGCACAACGCCCTCGGCCTGGCCAGGGCGAAAGGCGCAGGGTTCTTCCTGGCGTCGACCTCCGAGGTCTACGGCGATCCGAAGGTCAACCCGCAGCCGGAAAGCTACTGGGGAAACGTCAATCCCATCGGCGTCAGGAGCGTATACGACGAAGCGAAGCGATTCGCGGAGGCGCTGACCATGGCCTACCACCGGAAGCACGGGATCGACACGCGGATCGTCAGGATCTTCAATACCTACGGCCCGCGAATGCGCCCCGGGGACGGCCGCGTAGCACCTTCCTTCATCACCAAGGCGCTCCGGGACGAACCGTTGACCATCTTCGGCGAGGGACGGCAGACCCGCAGTTTCTGCTACTGTGAAGATCTCGTCGAAGGTATCGTGCGGCTCATCCATTCCGGCGAGCACGAACCGGTGAACATCGGCAACGAAAACGAGATCACCATCCTCGAGCTCGCACGCACCATCATCCGGCTGTGCGATTCCGGCAGCGAGATCGTCTTCCGGCCGCTTCCCCAGGACGATCCGCAGTTGCGGCGCCCGGACACGACCCGGGCCCGGGAGATCCTGGACTGGAAAGCCTCGGTCTCTCTCGAGGACGGCATGAAAAAGACCATCGCGTATTTCAGATCCTGCGACGCGTCCGGCTAAGCCGGAATACGGGGAAAGGAACCAGACCGATGACGACCGACGCCGCGCGGCCCACCGTGGAGGAAGGTCCCGGGCAGGTCCGCATCGAGGCCTTCCGGGAGGGTCGGGAGAAGATCCTGGCCGAAGTGCGCAAGGTGATCACCGGCCAGGATGAAGTGCTGGAGCAGGTGCTGATCGCCCTGTTCGCGGGAGGGCACTGCCTCGTGACCGGCGTGCCCGGGCTCGCCAAGACGCTACTCATCAAGACCTTCGCCCAGGTGCTGGACCTGGAATTCCGCCGCATCCAGTTCACGCCCGACCTTATGCCGGCCGACATCACCGGCACGGAGATCCTTGAAGAGGACAAGGTCACGGGCCAGCGGTCGCTGAACTTCATCAAGGGCCCGATCTTCGGTAACATCGTTCTGGCCGATGAAATCAACCGGACGCCGCCCAAGACCCAGGCCGCCCTGCTCGAGGCCATGCAGGAGCACCGCGTGACCACGGGCCGCACGACGTTCCAGCTGGATGAACCTTTCTTTGTCCTCGCGACCCAGAACCCCATCGAACTGGAGGGGACCTACCCGTTGCCCGAGGCCCAGCTCGACCGCTTCATGTTCAACATCCACATCGACTATCTCGAGGAAGACGACGAAGTGGCCGTTGCCCGGTCGACTACTTCCGCGGATACGGTCTCGGTCGACACCGTCCTGTCGGGAGAGATGGTCCGGGAGTACCAGCTACTGGTCAGGGAAGTCCTCGTCTCCGAACAGGTCGCGCGGTACGCCGTCCGCCTGGCGTCCTCGAGCCGGCCCTCCAGCGGGGAAGCGCCGGATTTCGTCAAAAACTGGGTTTCGTGGGGGGCCGGCCTGCGCGCCTCCCAGTACCTGATCCTGGGCGCCAAGGCCAGGGCGCTGCTCAACGGCCGGGGTCACGTGTCCTGCGACGACATCCGTGTCCTCGCCCATCCGGTCCTGCGCCATCGCATCCTGACCAACTTCTACGCCGAGGCGGAGAAGATCACCTCCGAAGCCATCGTAGACCGGCTGCTCGGCACCGTTCCCGCGCCGCAGTCCGGCATGTAATCGAGCATTCCAGCATAACGGCACCGACATGGCTGACGTCCCGCGATTCCTGGACCCGAGCACCCTTTCCGGACTTTCCTCCATGGAATTGCGCGCCCGCATCGTGGTCGAAGGCTTCGTATCCGGCCTCCACAAGAGCCCGTACAGGGGGTTCGGCGTGGAGTTCGTGGAATACAGGCAGTATACACCGGGCGACGATATCCGGCACGTGGACTGGAAAGCCGTGGCGCGATCGGACCGCTACTACCTCAAGGAATACGAGGACGAGACCAACCTGTCCTGCGTGCTGCTGCTCGATCGCAGCGCGTCCATGGGTTACGGATCCGGGAGGTCCGGGAGGTCCGGGCAATCAGGGCGATCCGGGCAATCAGGGCAATCAGGGCAATCAGGGCAATCAGGGCGATCCGGGCAATCAGGGCGGCTGGGTGGCCTGGACAAGCTCGAGTACGGGTCCTACCTGGCAGCTTCCCTCGCGCATCTGATCATACGGCAGGGAGACGGCGTGGGACTCGTGACCTTCGACGAAGCGGTCCGCGACTATCTCCCCCCAAGTACGAAGAATACCCAGCTGCCGGCCATACACACCGTGCTCGACGGATTGCGCGCGGCCGAAGGGACCGATATCGGAAAGCCCCTGCATGAACTCGCCGAATCGATCTCCAGGCGGGGGCTGGTCATCCTGATATCCGACCTGATCGACGACGTCGATGAAATGATGAACGCCCTGATGCACTTTCGCTTCAAAGGACACGAAGTGCTGGTGTTCCACATCGTCGACCGGGAGGAACTCGACTTCTCCTTCACGGAGACGGCAAGATTCGACGATCCCGAAACCGGCGAGCGGATCACGGTCACGCCTTCGGCCATCCGCGGGGACTATGTGGAGGCCGTCCAGACGTTCATGGAGTCGATCAGGACCGGATGCGCGAAGATCCAGGTCGACTACGAACGCATGGAAACCGAAAGACCGCTGGACTTCGCGCTGTTCTCCTATCTCAGCAGGCGGATGGTAAAGCGATAAGCAAGCTCCTGCATCGGGTTACGCCATGGACCTGGCCTTCCTCAACGCTTCGTTTCTTTTCGCGGCCCTGGGCGCGGCCATACCGCTCGTCCTGCACCTGGTCAGAAGACAGCGGGCCGGTGTCCACGTCTTCAGCATGGTCCGCTTCCTTGTCACGACCCAGCGGGCCATCGTCCGCCAGCAGAGACTGCGCCGCCTCCTCCTGCTGCTGCTTCGCATGGCGGCCTGCGCGCTCCTCGCGGTGATATTCGCGCGGCCCTTCGTCCGGGACCAGGACCAGTCCCTCTTCGCCGGAACACAACCTGAAGCGGCGGCGATCCTGGTCGATACTTCCTACAGCATGGGATACGGGAACCGCCTCGCCCTCGCCAGGCGCAGGGCGGCGGAAGTCCTGAATACGCTGCGGACCGGCGACCAGGTCGCCCTGCTGACTTTCGCCGTACAGGCCAGGGTCGTTCGGGAACTCGGATCGGACCACTCCGGGCTGCTGGCCCTGCTGGAGACCGGGATCGAGGCGACTTACGAAGGCACGGACTACGTCGAAGCGCTGCGGGCCGCCGATGACCAGTTGAGCGGGGCCGACTTCGAAAAGCGCACCCTCTACCTCGTGTCCGACTTCCAGCAGTCGGGCTGGAATCCGCGCTCGGCCGGCTGGCAGCTCAGTCCGGGCGTTCAACTCAGGCTGATCGACGTCGGGGACGAGCGGGATGACAATACGGCCGTCACCGGCGTGGAAATCCCGACCGCACTATCGGGGGAGGACGGCGCAATAGACGTGGCCGTCCGGATCCGAAACTACGGCCGGACGCCCTTCAGGGAGGAAATCGCGCTCCGGGTCAACGGGATCGATTCCGGGAAACGGCAGGTCGATATACCGCCGCGTTCCGGCCGCCTGGAGACTTTCTCGCACACTTTCGATCCGTCGACGAACGCGGGCGAGGTGATCCTGGCAGACGACGGGCTACCGGTGGACAACCGTTTCTACTTCACCGTGAATGCGCCATCTCCCGTACAGGTCCTCTGCCTGGAGGAACGCAGCCGTCCGGACCGTCCGTCGGAGGCCGCCTACTACCTGTCCCAGGCGCTGTCGCTTCGCCAGGACCCGCCGGTCATGGTGGATGTTCGGTCTCCAGGCGAGATGCCCGGTATCGACCCCGGGGAATACGACGTGGTCATTTCGGCCAACCTGTCCGTCCTGCCATGGGCCGCCAGGACCAGGCTGACCGACTACGTACGATCGGGCGGCAGTCTGATAATCGCCTTGAATCCCGCCCTTTCTCCCGATATATTTCATTCGTCTTTCGGCGAACTGCTGCCCGGGCGCATCACGTCTCTGTCATCTCCGGACGCCCCGAGGGACCGGTACCGGCTGCTGACCGACGTGAACTACCAGCACCCGGTCTTCCAGCCTTTCTCCGGTCCGAGGCACGGCGATTTCGGCACGGTGCGGTTCTACCGGACGGCTCGCCTCGATCCCGACTCCACGGCGTCGGTCCCGGCTCGGTTCGAAGACGGCAGCGCCGCGGTTGCGGAGAAACCCCTGGGAAACGGCCGCACGTTCCTGATTCTGTCTACCTTCGATCTTTCGTGGACCGATTTTCCCATACGAGAGGTTTTCGTACCTTTTCTATATGAGAGTATCGACTACCTGGCTTCCCGCGGGACCATGCTGGGCCACGGGACCGGGTTGTACCGTCTGGCCGGCGAGGCCGTCAGGCTGCCGGATGACGCGCAGCACGTCGATCTTCCGTCCGGCGAGCGGGTCCCCACGGAAACCTCGCAGGCGGGGACCAGGCTGTTCACGCGGACCGGGCAGCCGGGTCTGTACCATGTTCAGTCGGAAGGAAGCCGGCACACCTTCGCGGTCAACCTCGACACCCGGGAATCCGACTTCACCCGGCTGGACGTGGAAGCCTTCGCCTCAGCGCTGATCAATCCCGTGGCCGCGAGCCCGGAGTCGCGGGAAACGGAAACGCTGGCCCGGGAGGCCAGGGACTCCGAAGTGGAACGCCGCCAGCGGCTATGGTGGTTTCTGGGATTCACGCTCGTCGCCGTAGTCCTCGGAGAGACGTTGCTGGCCAATCGAACGCACAGGTGACCCATGGCATCTGAACAGACCATCCTGCAGACCTGCCTGCGCAGCGTACTCCGCCGCTGGAGACTCATGCTCGTCTTGCGCGGCTTCTCGGTGCTCGCGATCGCGGGGGTGGCGCTCTTCCTCTGCGGCGTGACGGCCCTGCATTTCCTCGAACCCGGCGGATGGGTCCGCGTCCTCTTCCTGGCCGCCGCCGCGGGATGCCTCGGCTGGCTCGCCTGCCGGTATCTACTCGTTCCGCTACGCCGGACGCCCACGGACCTGCAGGTCGCCCGGTACATCGAAGAACGGCACCCCGTGCTGAACGACGCTCTCGTCAGCGCGGTCGAATACGGCCACGAACGGCTTCGGAGACCCCAGAAGGTCCTCATGGACCAACTTCTGGAGCATGTCGCGGACTACGCCCAACAGATCGATTTCAAAAAGACCGTGGACCGGAAGCGCCACTTTACCCTCCAGGCGGCCGCGACCGGCGCCACGCTCGTCCTCGCCGGTCTAATCTTCCTGGAACCCGGCTATTTCGGCCGATCCGCCCTCCGCCTGGTGTCGTGGACCTATCCGGAACCGGCCGCCCCCGGTGGCCTCCGGGTGGAGCCCGGCGACACGTGGGTCAGGCGCGGCGAAAGCCTGGCCGTCACCGCAGTCCTGGGCAATGGCCTGACCACGGACCCCAGGCTGTTCGTAAAATTCGGACAGGACGAAGCATGGTCTACGCTGGATCTGTATGCGACCGATGGCGAGCGGACCTACTCGAACCGCATCCAGGAAGTCGGCGAGGACGCCCGGTATTACGTCGCCGTGACCGGGACCCGGTCCCGTGAGTTTCACGTTGCCGCCATCGATCCGCCCTACGTCGATCGGATCGACGTAGGGTATGTGTTCCCCGCTTACACGCAGCTCGCCCCGAAGACCGAGGAAGACCGCGGGGACATCACGGCGCTGGTGGACACGCGGGTCACTCTGCGCATCACGGCGAGCAAGGCGGTGCGTTCCGCCGAGTTGCGCTTCAGCGACGGACAGGCGTTGGAACTCGATGCAACGGGAAAGGACCTCGAGGGCGCCTTCGTCGTGCGCGAGGATCTTTCCTATTCCATCCACCTGTTGGACGCGGAAGGCTTCGCGAACGACGACCCGGTCGAATACTACGTGCGGGCGCTGCAGGACCGCGCGCCTCGTGTGACCATCCTCGAACCGAAGAGAGACACCCGGGTCTCTCCCGTCGATGAAGTCACGATCCGCGCCGAGGCCGTGGATGATTTCGGTCTTTCGACCTTTTCCCTCAACTACGCGGTGAACGGCGGCGAGGAAGTCCTCGTGGACCTGGGCGCACTGCAAGGCGCATCGAACGGCACGGTCTGGGAAGGGGAGCACGTGGTTTACCTGGAGGAACTCTCGGTCCAACCGGGCGATTTCGTCGCCTACTACGCCGCGGCCGGCGACCGCCGGAGCGAGGGTGGTACGTCCGCGACGGACATTTACTTTATCGAAATCACGCCCTTCGATGCTACCTACCGGCAGAGCGAGGGCGGAAGCGGCGGAGGCGGAGGAGGTGGAGCCGGGAACGACGTGATGCAGACGCGGCAGCTTTCGCGCAAGCAGAAGGAGATCATCTCGGCGACCTGGCGGGTAAAGAGAACGCTCTCATCAGACCCTGGGAGTCAGGTAGCGGAGGATCTCGAGGCGATCGCCGCGGTGCAGGACGGCCTGCGGGACCAGGCGGATGAAGCCCTCGCGTTCATGCGTTTCATGGTGGGTCTCTCGAGAGAAACCATGGAAATGGTCGAAACGCTGGAACAGGCGCTGGATCCGATGACGGCCGCCTCCGAAGCGCTGCGAGACGGTTCGGTCGACGATGCCCTGGCACAGGAGCGTAAAGCGCTCATGTACCTCACGAGACTCGACGCGCTCATGCGTGATTTCAATGTGGCCAGAGGCCGGGGCAGGGCGGGCAGGGCGCCACTGGACCGGTCGGACACCTCCGAACTCGAGCTCGATGACGAACGGAACCGGTACGAGGTTCCCGATCAGCCGACCCTGGATCGCCAGCAGGAACGGAGCATCGACGAGCAGCATCAACGCGTCCAGGACCTGGCCCGGCGCCAGCAACAACTAAACAACCAGATCCGGGAGCTTGCCGAGGCCGAGGACCAGGACCGCCGGGAAGCCGAGCGCCGCAGGGAACTGGACCGCCTTACCAGGGAACAGCGGGAACTCAGGGAGGAGACGGAAGAGATCGCCCGGTCGCTTTCCCGGAACAGGGACAACCCGGACGGACGGACCCCGCGTTCGGGCTCGTCCGGTCCGATGCTGGAGCAGGCGGACCAGGACCTGCGTGACGGTTCCGAGGCGATGGGTGAAACGATCGAGCAGTTGCGGAGGAACCAGCTCCGGCCCGCGGCGGAAGGCGGCGCGCAGACCGCGCGGCACCTCGCCGACGCGTCCATGCGACTGCAACGGGCACAGGGGGCGTCGCTGGAGCGGCTGGCGCGGGAAGCGGTAAAACAGGCGGACCAGCTGGCGGTCCGGCAGGAACAGCTCGAACGGAACGTCAATGCGTTGAAGGACGAGAAAGACGGCGGCTTCGAGGGCATCATAAACCGGCTGGACGCGATAGAATCACGGCGCGGCGGGACGGACCAGGCGTCGACGGCGCAGCGCCTGGACCGGTTCGTGCGCAATCGGCTAAGGGGAGTGGAAGCGGCGAAAGACGAAATCCGCGCGGAGCTCGAACGCCTGGAGAAAGACCTGGAACACCTCTCCCGGAACGCGTCGCGGGCACAGTCCGAGACAGCGGCGGCGGCGGACCGGGCTATCGAGATGATAGGGGATGGGAGGCTGAAGGAACAGATCGATCAATCCCGGCGCCTGTTGAGACGGGATACCCTGGACCAGTCCGCCCGCAGGGAGACGGAGATCTCCGATGCGCTGGACCGGCTCGCGGAGCAGGTCCGTACCGCGCGGGACAGGTTGATCACCCGGGACATGGACCACCTGACTCGCACGCAGGATAGCGCGCGGGAGGCCATGTCCGAATGGCAGGACCTGCAACGCCGTCTCTTCAGGTTGAACCGCGGCATTCCCAATTCCGAAACCCTGGACCGTATATCCAGGGATTACGAACGTCAGTTGCAGCGTCTGCGGGAACTATCGGGACAGGTTCCGCAAATGTCCCGGGAGACCGGGCGGTTGCAGAACGACCTGGACCGGGCGCGCTCCCTGGGGAACGAACCCTGGAAGATCGACCGGGGGCAATGGAACGAACTCCATCTCAATCTCGCCCGCAGTCTGGGGGATTTCTACGACGGACTGCGCGCGGAGGTCCGCAACATGCGCCGCAGTGAGCGTCTCTACCTGGCCCGCGAAGAGGATGTCCCCCCGGGTTACAGGGACCTCGTGAACGACTATTTTGAAAAACTCTCAAAAACCGGGGATCGAAACTGAAGGCATGGACCGCCGGTTCCCGTTGTCGGAGACCGCGGACGACTTCACTTCCATAACATGCCCACCGCGTTAATCAGCCATCCCGACATCCTGCTGCACGATACGGGTTCCTACCATCCCGAACGGCCGGAGCGCATTACGTCCGTGCTGTCGAGCCTCGGCGTGGATGGTGGCCTTCATGGCGCCGCGGCGCGGGACGGACTGTGTTTCCTCGCACCGGCTGCGGCCGGAGAAGACCATATAAGAGCGGTTCATGACGATACATACGTCGATGCGGTCGCGGGTTGGTGCGGGGACGGATACCGGAACCTGCCCACCGGCGACACGACGATTTGCTCCGAGTCCGACCGGGTGGCCCGGCTGGCCGCCGGCGCGGGCATACGGGCCGTCGACGCGGTGTTGTCCCGGGAGGCGGACCGGGCTTTCTGCGCCATACGTCCCCCCGGGCATCACGCCGAATCCAGCCGGGGAATGGGCTTCTGCATATACAACAACGCCGCCGTCGCGGCCCGTTACGCTCAATCGCGCTTCGGAGTGGAACGGGTGGCCGTCCTGGACTGGGACGTCCATCACGGGAACGGGACCCAGGAAATCTTCGAAGAAGACCCTTCCGTGTACTATATCAGCATCCACCAGTCGCCCCTGTATCCCTTCACCGGATCGGCGGGGGAACGTGGAAGGGGAAAGGGTGAGGGATACACGCTGAACGTCCCGGTTTCCGCAGGTTCCGGCGACGAGATATTCGTCGACGCGCTGCGCAATCGGGTTATGCCGGCCGTGAAGGCATATCAGCCGGATCTCCTGATCCTGTCGGCGGGGTTCGACGCCCACGTGGAGGACCCGCTTTCCGGCACGCTGGTCACCGACGCCGGATTCGGGTCCATGACGCGGATCGTACTGGATTACGTGGAAGACGCCTGCGGCGGTAGACTGATTTCGATCCTTGAGGGCGGGTACGACCTGGAGGCCCTGGGCCGTTGCGCCGCGGACCACGTGGAAGCGATGGCCGCCTGATGTTGATCAGACCTGGTTCGTAATCCAGCTTTGCGCTTCGTACCGGTGACCGGTCGTTGCCCGATCGCCCCGTCGTCTTCAGCCTGCATTGGAGGAAACCTGGCCGTGCGTTACAGAATACTGGGTCGAACAGGATTACGCGTCTCCGAGATTTCCCTCGGCACGGTTGAACTGGGTATGGAGTACGGCCTGAAAGAGGGTGACGAATCCACCGTACCCGAGGAATCCGACGCCCGGCGCCTGCTCAACCGGGCGCTCGATTCGGGCGTGAACTTCATCGACACCGCGGCCGAGTACGGAAACAGCGAGGAGATCATCGGCCGGGCGCTCGAAGGCCGCCGGTCAGATTACTTCCTCGCCACCAAGTGCTTGCACCGGCTGGATGAGGGATTGGACTACGCCGCGTCAAGACGGAGCATGTCCGAGTCCATCGACCGAAGCCTTTCCAGACTCCGGACGGACCACATCGACCTGCTTCAGGTGCATGGCCGGGACAACCTCAAGCTGGAGCTGAGGATGATCCGGGACGGCGAAGTGATGGACGAGCTGGAGAAAGCCCGTAAGGCGGGGAAGGTCCGGTACCTGGGTTATTCGTCCTACAGCGAAGAAGCCGCGTTGGAAGCCGTCGGGGACGGACGGTGGGACGCGCTGCAGATCGCCTGCAACATCCTGGACCGACGCTACCTGAAACGAGTCGTCCCCGAGGCGCAAAGGCACGGCGTGGGGGTTGTCGTGCGATCCGCGCTCCTGAAAGGTGCATTGACCGAGAAAAGCAGGTTTATGCCCGAGAGACTGAAGCCCCTCGTCGAACACGTCGACCGGCTGATCGAAATCCAGGCTTCGACCCGCTACAGTCTGCCGGAACTGGCTCTGCGCTTCGTGCTGTCCATCCCGGACATCTCCACCATAATCGTGGGCGCCGACAGGATAACGTATCTGGACGAGGCCGTTTCCGCGTCGGACGGACAAGGACTGAGCGAGGAGATTCTCCTAAAGCTGGAAGAGATGGCGCTGGACGACCCCTACCTGCTTAATCCCGGTAACTGGGGCATTCCCTGAGCGCCGCCGCGAAGGCGGTGGGGCCGATCAGCGCGAGGGCGGTAGGGCCGTACCGCGAGTGCGGAAGGGCCGAAAGTCAAGGGGTTCAGTCCATTCTGCGGTACACCCCGACCACCTTGCCTACGATGGACACCTCATCGGCAATGATGGGCTCCATGGTCGGATGGGCGGGTACCAGTTCGAAGCGGTTGTTGCGGCGATAGAATTTCTTGACGGTGGCCTCGTCGTCCAGCATCGCGACCACCGTTTCACCCGTCTCGGCCACGGGCTGTTCGCGGACCAGGACGTAATCACCGTCCATGATCCCGTCTTCCATCATGCTGTCCCCGCTTACCTCGAGGGCGAATACGTTGCCGCCCTGCTTTACCATTCCCACCGGAAAAGACATGTACTCCTCGATGTTCTCTTCGGCGAGAATCGGCAGCCCCGCGGCTACCCGGCCGAGGAGCGGGACCTTGACGACTTCTCCGGCGTCCGGAGCGGAAGGATCTCTCGAACCCACGATCTCAATCGCGCGGGGCTTCATGGGATCCCGCCGGATATGGCCTTTTTTCTCGATCGCCCTGAGGTGATCGTAAGCAGCGCGCGTACTGATTCCGAATTGCTGCGCGATCTCTCTGACACTGGGGGGATACCCTATCCGGCCGACTCTCTTCCGTATATATTCGTACACATTCTGCTGCTTGGCCGTAAGCGCTTTCATGAGAATGAACTCCTGAGCTACAAGCAGAGGTTTTACGTTTCAGAAGGTTTATGATTGGGGATTATACAAAACATATGGTTAGTCGTCAAGCAAAAATTCCGAGTGCGACATCGGTCCGCGGGGATTACACCGTTACCGAATACCCCTGGATGAGCCAAAAATCAGGTGCGTTGACCGGTGGGCCGTCTTATATTGAAATGACCTACGAATGCCAGGAAAACAGGAGACCGACATGCCCGTCAACGAGATGATCCAGACCATGCTGGAGGAATTGCGCCAGATCGCCGATACAGAGGTACACGTGGGCAAGCCGCTGAATATCGGAGATTCCTACGTGGTTCCGGTTTCCAGGCTGTCTTTGGGATTCGGCGCCGGAGGATTCGGCGGCGAGGCCGATCAGAAGAGGGGGGCGGGGGGCGGTGTTTCGGTCGAACCGGTCGCTTTCCTGGTTATCCAGCAAGGTCGCGCACAATTGCTACACATGAATTCGCCCAGCAGCCCCATGGGCAAGTTGCTCGATATCATGCCGGACATCATCGAGGAACTGAAGCGCTATACGAAGAAAGACGGCGATAAGTAGACCAGGGGAGTCTCGGTAGACCAGGGGAGTCTCGGTAGACCAGGGGAGCCTCAGTAGACCAGGGGAGCCACGGTCTTCGAAATCAACGCGATGGCAACCGTGGCCATGCCCACCAGCCCCGTGCCGCAGGCATACCCGGCCGCGAGCACCGGCGTGTACCGCATCCATTTCTGCCTGCCGAATTTCCTTTCCATGTAGAATCTGCCCAGCAGCGCGCCCAGAAACTGGGGAATGAAGGCGTGGGGCACCGTTCCCACGCTGGCGATCATACCGAAAATGAGCATGACGGGCAGGTTGAATGCCGCCAGGACCGCGTAGGCCAGAACGCCGAATGCGGCGCCGCCTATCATGTACGGGACCTTGAGCGCTTCGATCAGGTAACTGGTCTCGAACCCCGATCCGGCGGTGCTGGAGTACCACAGCGCCTGCATCGTGGCCTGTTGCTGCCAGAACTTCTGCGCATAGGGGTAGGCCTGCGACGGTATGGGCGCGAGTCCCCATACGAAATGCCAGAACAGGAGGCTGCAGACGAGCAGGACGGGGATCATGACCAATTCCGCCTTCAGCACGCTCGTGAACCGGGTTCCCGTCAGTTCGACTTCGCGAAAGGCCTGGGCCTGTCCCCCGTAGTTGAAGATGGGAATGGGCGCGAACCAGATGTCCACGCCCTTGTAGCCGCTGAGGATAAAAGTGGCTTCCTTGATGAGGGGGAATTGCAGGTCGGCGCCGGTAATCGCGCGCAGTCGGGCGCTCGCGTACGAACTGAACGGCGTGTAAACGAATCCGTAGAAAACGAAGAAGAGGATGGGAAACCCGGGTACGAGGCGCCAGCTCAGCACGACGTATCCGACCGTCAGCAGCAGGAACGCGCCGAATATCAGGGAGATCGGGAAATCCCCCCTGCCGGGCGGCGTGGCGCCGCCGGCCGGTCCGGCGATCGACCCGCCACGTTTTCCCCCCTCCTTCCGTTTCCTGAATCCGGCCAGGATGCTCCATCCGCCGATCAGTGCGACGGCGAAGCCCGTTCCGATACGCACGCTCATCCAGAAATCGATATCGTTGACCAGCGTGGTCTGGATGGCGTCCATGCCCGGCGACCAGGTGCGCAGTATATTCAGATCGTAGAGCAGCGGGTTGAGGACCACGGTGAGCAACGCCCCGATGGCGGAGCCTACCACGATCCAGAAAGGCAGGACGAACCCCGTCAACACGGGTCCCAGTCCGAGCTCGACCGCCATGGCCGCGGCCGGCAGGATGTTCTCGGTATTGCGCGTGAGATCGGCGAAGGGAATGGGGATCAGCGTGATCGGTTCGGCCAACAGCGCGCCCGTGACGGCCGGTATGCCGATATAGAACGCCCCGAAAACAAGCCCGAGCATGGCCCCGATGCTGAAGGCGCGCCAGCGCCATGATTCCTGTCCCGCCGAACTCTCCGCCAGGGCCGTGGCGCCCTCCGCCTGAATCGGCGCCAGCGGAAAGGGCAGCCGTTCCACGTCGGCCGTGACGCGGAACAGTCCGTAACCCAGCGTGAAAGCGCTCGCCCTGTTGAAAATATGGAGCACGGCGACCAGCAGGATCGGCACGAGCCATTCACCGTGCAGCAGCGTCCGCAGCACGATGGCTTCCGAGTCTCCACCGGGTGAAATCCACGAAGGTATCTGGTCGTCGATACCGAAGGCCCGGGCGCCGGGGGACTGGACGAAGTACTGGTACCAGATCAACTGTGCGAAGGGCCCGCCGGACAGGGCCAGGCCCACGCCGGCAGTGAGGCTGGCCGCCACGTAGTACAGCATGTAGATTTCCTGGCGGCTGAGCGTGGTGAAGGACCGGCGCGCGACCTCGATGAACAGAATGATCGTGGTCCATTCCGCCGCGGGCCCCAGGCTCTGCCCGGCGATAAGGTTCAGATAGATCGATCCCGGGATCATGAACAGCCCGAGAAAGACGATCCCTATGACCGTCTTTACATTGAACCCTTCCCGGTAGACGTCGGGATGGTCCGAAAAGGCGGAGGCTGGCAGGTCATCCTTTACGAGGGTCATGCCCTGGTTCTTTCGGAGTCGTAATGGAGTGGTTCTGGATCCGCTTCGGGTTCGCCGATGGACTGTTTGAGCAGCTAGTCCCTAAAGTTTCGCTTCGGGTTCGCCGGAGGACTGTTTGTGCCACGTGTCCCTATGGATCCGCTTCGGGTTCGTCGTCGGACTGTTTGAGCCACGTGTCCCTATGGATCCGCTTCGGGTTCGTCGTCGGACTGTTTGAGCCACGTGTCTTGGACGAAGTAGATACTCCCGGAAGTGTGCTGGATTTCTTCGGAGATACGAACCAGCCTGAGTCCGTCGAAGGTAAAGCGGTTCTCGAACTGCTGGTTATCATCGGTCACGAAATAGAAAACATCGTCCAGAACGCTCCACCGTCCGTTCTGGATGTGGACGGCCGTGGAATCCAGTACGACAGTCGTATCGACCTGGCCATACCTGCCTTCGATGCCGAGGCGGAGGAAACCCCGCACCTGGGGAGGAACCAGTACGGTCTGAGCCAATACGCGGCCGGTATCGGACGGCGTCGCGGTGTTGACCGTGCGGCTTTCGAGATCGTAGCTTCCGACCAGGGGCCGGGCGACATTGCCGGGACCGACGGATTCCTCGCCGCATCCGGCGACCAGCGCGCTGAACAGCACGCCGCAGGTCAATATGTGCTTGATCAAGGCTTTCTCCGGCAGGTTGACCACGGAATCGCCCAAAGCCCCGGTCTTTCCGGTGTCGATATCGACGGCTTTCGCTCAGGCCGGCACACCGGCTCGGGACCGCTTGAGATTATAGACAGGCACCTGGTGGACGTCAAGCGATTACAGGTCCGCAGAGCGGCATATTTCGCTTGACGTTTGCCCGCCTGAGGATTAGAAGTGATGGGATTTTGTCCGTCGGCTCACTCGCCGCCGGGCAACGGATCACCGGGCGGCCGGCACGTCGCCGCCGGGTAACGGATCACCGGGCGGCCGGCACGTCGCCGCTGGGTAACGGATCACCGGGCGGCCGGCACGTCGCCGCCGGGCAACGGATCACCGGGCGGCCGGCACGTCGTGCAACAAGACCGACGCTTCCGGGCAATACGCTAGCATGTTCAGCGATCATCATCATTCTGGAGAGGCGATATCCCATGTCGGCGTTAAGGGCGGGCATCATCGGATGCGGCAACATCAGTGGCGTGTACTTCGAGGCCGGACGGAAGTTCGAGGCGTTCGACGTGGTGGCATGCGCAGACATGATCCCGGATCGCGCGCAGTCCAAAGCCGCCGAGTACGAGGGTGTGGAAGCCCTTTCGGTCGAAGCCCTGCTGGACGATCCCTCCATAGAGATCGTCATCAACCTCACCATACCCGGCTCGCACGCGGAGATCGCACGGGCTGCCCTGGAACACGGAAAGTCGGTGTATACTGAAAAACCCATGGCGGTTCGAAAAGAGGATGCCCGTGCCCTGCTCGACCTCGCGGGGAGGACGGGCAAGCTGGTAGGCGGCGCACCGGACACTTTCATGGGCGCCGGCATACAGACCTGCCGCAAGCTCATCGACGACGGCTGGATCGGCGAACCGGTGGCCGCCACGGCCTTCATGCTGGGTCCGGGACACGAGCGGTGGCATCCCGATCCCGATTTCTTCTACAAGCCCGGCGCGGGTCCCATGCTGGACATGGGACCGTACTACGTCACGGCGCTGGTCAACCTGCTCGGGCCGGTTGCCCGGCTCTCCGGCGCCACGCGCATCACCCATCCCGAGCGCACCATAACGAGCGAGCCGCTGTACGGCGAGAAGATCGAAGTCGAGGTGCCCACGCACCTGGCGGGCATGCTCGAGTTCGAAAGCGGACCCATCGGGACGATCGTGACCAGTTTCGACGTGTGGCACCATGAACTGCCCCGTATCGAGATATACGGTTCGGAGGGTTCCCTGAGCGTGCCCGATCCCAATTCGTTCGGCGGGCCCGTGAAGCTGCGACGCGCCGTCGCGGAATCCTGGACGGAAATGCCCCTGAGCCACGGCTACGAGGAGCAGAGCCGCGGATTGGGCGTGGCTGACATGGTCTGCGCCCTGCAGTCGGGCCGTCCGCACCGGGCCAGCGGAGCGCTCACGTACCATGTGCTGGACGTCATGCTGTCCATCGAGGAGTCCTCGGAATCGGGACGGCATATCACGCTGGAAAGTTCCTGTGGCAGACCGGCGGCCCTGCCCCTCGGCCTGGCGCCTTTCACCCTGGATCCTTGAAGCTCTAAGCTAGACCTTCGCCAATCGGATACGATACCATGCCCGATCAACCCGTAAAGACCCTGTCCGACTTCCTCCCCCGCCTCGAAAGGCTGATGGACCGGGTCGAGTCACTCCTCGCCACCTATACGGACGGGCGGACCGGGCGGACCGGGCGGACCGGGCGGACCGGAAAGCCCGGCGACGTGTATGCCGATTCCGGCGACGTGTATACCGATACGGTTGCGTTCCAATGGCGGAAAAAGGGAGGTAGTGGATATCTCGAACCGATCGTCCACCCCGACCTGGCGGACCTGAACGATCTTTTCGGCCTCGACCGCGAAATCGGGATCCTGGAGCGGAACACCCGCCAGTTCGTCCTGGGCATGCCCGCGAACAACGCACTGATCTGGGGGGAACGGGGAACCGGCAAATCCTCGGTGGTGAAGGGTCTGCTGGCCCGGTTCGCAAGCGACGGCCTGCGCATGATCGAAGTCCGCCGGCAGGACCTGGTGGATCTGCCCGAGATCGTCGAAATCCTGTGGGACCGCCCCGAGCGTTTCGTCCTGTTCTGTGACGATCTGTCCTTTATGGAGGACGAATCCATCTATCTCGAGCTTAAGGCGCTCCTCGAAGGCAGCCTTTCCGCCCGCCCCGACAACGTGCTCGTCTATGCCACGTCCAATCGCCGGCACCTGATGCCGGAGAAACTCTCGGACAACACGCTCCGTTTCAGTCCCGATGACGATGAGATCCATCCCCAGGAGACCGTGGAGGAAAAGGTATCGCTGAGCGACCGCTTCGGACTGTCCATAGGATTCTACCGGATTACACAGGACACCTATTTCCGGATCGTGCGCCATCTCGTCGACCAGCGGGGTCTCGGCATCGACGCGGGCCTGCTGAGACGGGAAGCCCTCCGTTGGCTTCAGCGCGCGAGCGGCCGTTCGGGCAGGGTAGCCCGTCAGTTTGTGGACGATCTCGAGGGCCGGCTCAAGCTGGGTGAACTACCATAGTTGCGGCGCGACTCTTTATTTTGCAATCCGCATTTCTTTCCTTCTTGACACGTTACTTTGCACTGCCTAAATATGTAGATTGGTCTTTTGGGATGACCGCTGATCAGCCCGCGGACATCCTTTGTCCTGTACATTAAATATCTCGCAGTCGACAGTACGAGTTAACAGCAAAGGAGAATGTCTTGCACGCATTCGACTACGCCACGCCTGAAAGCGTGGCCGATGCGGTGGTGATGCTCAGCGATCAGGGGAAGAACGCCTGTGTGCTCGCGGGCGGAACGGACCTGATCGTGCAGCTCCGGGAGAACCGGCGGCGGACCGACCTGGTCGTGGACGTCAAGCGAATCACCGAACTGAACGAGTTGGCCTACGACGCCGAGAAGGGACTCACGATCGGCGCGGCCGTGCCCTGTTACCGGATCTACGGTGACGCGGAAATCGCCGCGGCCTATCCTGGACTCATGGACGCGGCGAAACTGGTGGGCGGCACGGGGATCCAGGGCAGGGCCAGCCTGGGCGGCAACCTGTGCAACGCATCGCCGGCCGGCGATACGATTCCTCCCATGATCGTCCTGGGCGGCGAGGCCGAAATAGCCGGTCCCGGCGGCACGCGGAGAGTAGCCGTGGAGGACTTCTGTACGGCGCCCGGACGTACGGTGCTGCAGGACGGCGAGTTCCTTGTTTCGCTCCATTTCCCCGCTCCCGCGGCGAATTCCGGCGCATTCTACCGGCGGTTCATTCCCCGGAACGAGATGGACATCGCCGTGGTCGGCGTCGGAGCGGCCGTGGTGCTCAGCGGCGACGGATCCTCCTTCGTTTCCGCGCGCATCGCCGTCGGCGCCGTGGCCCCGACGCCGCTTTTCGTGAGAGAGGCCGGCGAGGCCCTGGCGGGTGAGCCCGTTTCCGATGAAGCGATCCAACGGGCGGCCGACATCGCCCGCGACGCGGCACGGCCCATCAGCGACATGCGGGGCACCGCGGAATACCGTAAGCATCTGACCAGCGTATTGACGCGCCGAGTTGTGGAAGGTGCGGTCCAACGAGCCAAGGAGTAGCCGTCGATGTCGAAAAAAGTACACGTACAGACGAATATCAATGGAGAAGCCGTCGATTTCCTCTGCGAAACGCGCAACAGTCTGCTCGAAGTGCTGCGCGACGAACTGGATCTCACCGGCGCCAAGGAAGGGTGCAACAACGGCAACTGTGGCGCGTGCAACGTGATCATGGACGGCAGGCTGGTCAATTCCTGCTGCGTGCTGGGCGTCGAAGCCGATGGATGCGAGATTACGACCATCGAAGGGATCGGGTCCGCCGCAAACCTGCATCCGCTGCAGCAGAAATTCCTCGAACACGCGGCGCTGCAATGCGGTATCTGCACGCCCGGGTTCATCGTTTCCGCCAAGGCGCTGCTGGACAGCAACCCGAATCCGTCGGAAGACGAGGTGCGTTACTGGCTGGCCGGAAACCTCTGCCGCTGCACCGGCTACGACAAAATCGTCCGCGCGGTCCTGGACGCCAGGAACGGCGCCTGACCCGTCGCGATCAAAGCGCTTCCATGCGGGGAGCGCGGCCTGAATCGACCAGATACGAACCGAAGCGCTTCCATGCGGGGAGCGCGGCCTGAATCGACCAGATACGAACCGAAGCGC
>CAZZNP010000007.1:0-2550 GCA_964655785.1 uncultured Gemmatimonadota bacterium | reverse complement strand
TTCCATGCGGGGAGCGCGGCCTGAATCGACCAGATGAGGATGACTTAACGGAGGAACGACACGTGTCACAAAACGGACATAAGGTCATCGGCTCCCGTCCCATACGTCATGACGGCGTGGACAAAGTTACCGGCCGGGCGATCTACGGCGCCGATATACAGTTGACGGGCCTGCTCTACGGCGCCATCAAGCGCAGCCCCCATCCCCACGCGCGGATCAAGTCCATCGACACCAGCCGCGCTGAAGCCCATCCGGGTGTGCGGGCGGTCGTCACCGCCCACGACCTTCCGCAGATCGCGGACAAGCTCGCCGACCTGGGCGAAGCCATCGTCAACCTGCGCGACTCCAGCAACAACGTGCTGGCCTATGGCAAGGTGCTCTACAAGGGCCATGCCGTCGCCGGGGTGGCCGCCGTGAACCTGCACGTGGCGCAGGAAGCGGTGGAACTGATCGACGTGGAGTACGAACCGCTGGACCACGTGACGGGCGTGCTGGAGGCCATGGAGGACGGCGCTCCGATCCTGCACGAGGACATGAAGACCACGTCCATGGGCGAAGAGACGGACAAGGTCAGCAACATCGCCAACCACTTCCAGCACAAGATGGGCGAGCCGGACGACGGTTTCGCCGAAGCCGACGTGGTGATCGAGCGCGAGTTTACGACGCAGACCGTCCACCAGGGTTACATAGAAACCCATAACGCCACGGCCCAGTGGAACGAAGAAGGGCAGCTAACCATCTGGACGAGCACGCAGGGCGCTTTCTCCGTGCGGGACCAGATGGCCGAAATACTCCAGATCCCCGTCTCGAAGGTCAAGATCGTGCCCCTCGAGATCGGCGGCGGGTTCGGCGGCAAGATTTCCGTCTACCTGGATCCGGTCGCCGCACTGCTTTCGAAGAAGACCGGCCACCCGGTCAAGATGACGATGACCCGCGACGAGGTTTTCGAAGGAACGGGTCCGACGCCCGGCTCGTACCTGAAGGTAAAGATGGGCGCCACCAGGGACGGACGGCTCACGGCCGCCACGGCGTACATGGCCTACGAGGCCGGCGCCTATCCGGGTTCACCGGTTGGCGCGGGCGCGGGCTGCATCTTCTCGCCCTACGAAATACCGAATGTGCAGATCGACGGGTACGACGTATGCGTCAACAAGCCCAAGACGAACGCTTATCGCGCGCCGGGCGCCACCAATGCGGCCTTCGCATCGGAGACCGTCGTCGACGAGATCAGCGAGAAGATCGGCATGGATCCCCTCGAGTTCCGAGTGAAGAACGGCGCGAAGGAGGGCACCCGCCGGGCCGACGGACCCGTACATCCGGTCATCGGCTGCATCGAGACCACGGAAGCCGCGCTCAACAGCGAACACTACCGGTCCACCCTCGAGAAATCCGCGAACGGCAAGGTCCGCGGCCGGGGCGTCGCGTCCGGCTACTGGTTCAACTTCAACGGCGGCCGGTCGGCCATTTCCGTCAGCATCAATCCCGACGGCACCATCAACATGCTGGAGGGTTCGACGGACATCGGCGGCTCGCGCGCATCCATCGCCATGCAGTTGGCAGAGACCATCGGCCTCGAGGCCACGGACATCAAGCCCTACGTGGTGGACACGGACTCCATCGGCTATACCGACGTGACCGGCGGCAGCCGGACGACCTTCGGAACGGGTTACGCCGCCCATGCCACGGGCCTGGCCCTCATCCGCGAGATCAAGGAACGGGCGTCGAAACTCTGGGACGTGCCCGCCGACGCCATTGACTTCGCCGACGGGGTCTTCTCCTACAAGGACGACGCTGAAAAGCGCGGCACCTTCAAGGAAGTCGCCAGCCAGGCCGGAGATGCCGGCGGTCCCGTGGTCGCCCAGGTCAGCACGAATCCCGACGGCAGCGGGGGCGGCGCCTTCGCCACCCACGTCGTCGACGTGGAAGTCGACCAGGAAACGGGCAAGGTGGACATTCTCCGGTATACGGCCGTGCAGGACGCCGGTACGGCCATTCACCCGAGCTACGTGGAAGGCCAGATGCAGGGCGGCGTGGTGCAGGGGATCGGCTGGGGCCTCAACGAGGAGTACATCTACAACGACGCCGGTTCCATGACCAACGCCAGTTTCCTGGATTACCGCATGCCCACGACCCTCGACCTGCCCATGATCGAGACCATTATCGTGGAAGTGCCCAACGAGTCCCACCCCTACGGCGTGCGGGGCGTCGGCGAAGTGCCGATCGTACCGCCGCCGGCCGCCCTCGCCAACGCGATCTACGACGCAACGGGCGTGAGGTTGCGCGACCTGCCCATGTCTCCGCCCCGGGTCCAGAAGGCCGTGACGGAAAACGGCGGGGAGTCCGGGAGGGTTGCCAAACGGCAACCCTGAGGTCAGCATCGAGATCGAGGGAAGACAGGCAAAGGGCGGGAGAATCATCTTCCCGCCCTTTTGCTTTACCTGAAGGTCACTTTACTTGAAGGCCACGGGGGTTCCGAGTCGTCTGCGCGCGCTTGACGTTAAGGAACGGTAAACAGCGGATACAAACCCATGCCCACCATCTACATCCCTT
>CAZZNP010000006.1:66474-68996 GCA_964655785.1 uncultured Gemmatimonadota bacterium | reverse complement strand
TCTCGCCAGCCTGGCGCGTCTCGATTTGCTGTATGTCTGGTCTCGTCTCGGACATCAGCACCTCGTTGTCGTTCGTTTATTCTTACTCGTCGCCGTCATGATTTCCCGTCCGCGTCATCAGAATTCCACCGTTTCCCTTCGCATGGCCCTGAGCGTTGCGGCCGTGCCGAAGAAGACCATGATGAATAGCAGCACGGCGATGGCCGTGGCCTCGCCGATCTTGAATTCGGTGAACATGTCCTGGACCATGAGCGTGCCGATGACGTGCACCTGCGTGGTGGGCGTCTGGTTGGTCAGGAGCCAGATGGTCTCGAAGGCCTTCATCCCGCCGATGACCATGAACACGATGGAGATGGACAGCACTTCCCAGATCAGCGGCAGGGTGATGGTCCAGAACTGCCGCCACGACGAGGCGCCGTCGATATCGGCCGCTTCGTAGAGACTCTGCGGGATGCTCTCCATGGCAGCCAGGAAGAGGATCATGTTGAAGCCGCAGGCGCCCCAGATGGACATGGGAATGAGCGCCCAGTACAGGTTGGACTGCGACAGCCAGGCGAACCCTTCCATGGCCTGCAGCCAGGACCCCGCGCTGTCGAAGCCGGCCGCGGACAGGATCACGCCCAACCCCACCAGCGCCATGTTGATCGGACCGCCCTGGGGGTTGTAGAGGTGCATCCAGAGCAGCGTGGCGGCCACGGCGCCGAGGATGTTGGGGAAGAAAAAGGCGATGCGGAAAAAGCGCGAACCCCATATCTCTCGGCTGATGCACACGGCCAGGAAGAGGGAGATCGGTATGACGAACAGTGGTATGACGAACATGATGAACAGGTTGTTGTTCAACGCGATCCAGAACCCGTCGCTCTCGAAGAGCAGGCGGCCGAAATTACGCAGGCCCGTGTAGCGCATGTCCGTCAGCCCGTCCCATTCGTTCAGGCTCCAGAGGAATGACTTGGCGCTCGGGATGATCACGAACACCGTGTACAGCACCAGGGCCGGTGCGATGAGTATGATCCGGTCGGCCCGGCGCAGGAAGGGACGGGCCTCCGTCGTGCTGATGCCTTCGCGCTTGCGGTCGCGGTAGCGCTTGTAGGTGGTGGCCGACCAGTAGACCACGGCCAGGGCCATGAGGCCGATCAGCAAGGCGGGCTTCCACACGTGCCGGATGTTGATCTCGTCCGGGGAGACGGTCTGGCGAAGGACCACGGCCGCGTTGGCTTCCAGTTCGGCGGCGGCGTCCTCCGGTGTCATCTGCCCGGTGATGACGCGGTAGCGCGCGTCGGTCCAGTACTGCGTCATGGCCGGGTAGCCTTCCCCGGGCGGCGTGCCGTAGGTGACGGCGGCATGCTTCAGCATGTCCGCCAGGTCGGCCATATCTTCCGACAGGTTCTCCTCGGAAACGCCGGCCACGGACACGGGGATGTCGCGCATCCGGGCGAAGCGGCCGGCCATGCGCCTGGAGGTCATGAAGCGCAGGAACTCGACCCCGGCCAGTGGGTTGTCGCTGTCCTTCATGACGAAATAGTATCCTGATCCGCCGTAGACGGCAGAGGGGTCCGCCTTGCCGGTAGGCGCCACCGGCAGGTTGAAGGACCCCAGGCGGAATCCGTCCGGGATCTTGCCCAGCATCTCGCTCTTGAGCCACGATCCGCAGAAGATCATGGCCGTGTGGCCCAGGAAGAACTCGAGCTGGGATTCGGTGTGGCTCATCCCCATGGCGCCGGGCTGGAAGTAGTTGAGCGCGATCCGCTGCGCGACGGACAGGGCCTCGACGAATTCGGGATTGTCGAAACTGCCGCGCACCAGGTTCTTCTGGTCGAAGTACCTTTGCGGGCCGGCCAGGTGATAGTACCCGTGATCGATCACGGCCTGCACGTAGCCCGGGTAACGGCCCTGGAAGGCGAGGGGCCACATGCCGGCGGCCTTGATCTCTTCACAGAGCGCGAAGAACTCTTCCCAGGTCGTCGCCGGTTCCCAGCCGTGCTCCTCGAACATGTTCTTGTTGTACCACACGGCATAGGCCGAGGCCATGAGGGGAACGCCGTAGGTCTTGCCCTCGTGGGTGTACTGAGACAGGGTCCCGGGCAGGAACGATTCCCGCCAGGTGCGGTCGCCTTCCCAGTTCGGCTGGTCGAGAAACTCGTCCAGGGGCAGCAGGTCGCCGTTGCGGATGAGCGCCCAGTAGTTCAGCCGGGCGTTGGTGACTTCGGGGAAGGACCGTTCCAGGACGCGCACCCGCACCTTGTCGTGGATGCGCGGATCGCCGTAAAGGTCGATCACCACGCCTTCGTGCTCCTGTTCGTAGGTCCGCGCTGCTTCGAGGAAGAACTCCAGGCCCTGGCCGCCCTCGAAAAGCGGGATTTCGACGCGGACCGGCGGCTCGACGCGGACCGGCGGCTCGGCTCGGACCGGCGGCTCGACGCGGACCGGCGGTTGATCCTGCTGCGCCTGGGTGATGGCCTGGTCCTGTGCCCGAACCTGCTGCGCCAGGGCGACGGCCTGGTCCTGTGCCCGAACCTGCTGCG
>CAZZNP010000006.1:62474-66374 GCA_964655785.1 uncultured Gemmatimonadota bacterium | reverse complement strand
GCCCGAACCTGCTGCGCCAGGGCGACGGCCTGGTCCTGTGCCCGAACCTGCTGCGCCAGGGCGACGGCCTGGTCCTGTGCCCGAACCTGCTGCGACAGGGCGACGGGCGCGATGAGTGTGACGATCACGATGGCTGCAACGATCGCGGCGGCTGCAACGGTTCCGACGGCCGCGCGTGTCGCTATAAAGGTGAGCAGGGGGATGATTCGGCGAGTGGGCATGGGCAGTTTGATGGACGAATCCGGCTGGATGTTCAGGATAGGACCAATGTAGAAAGGGTTGTATGGCCTGTCAACGCCGCCCACTTCTTCTGCCACGATCGAGCCGGCGCGGGCCCGGTCCTCGCTTAAGCGGTTGACATGGGCAGGACGGCTATTCTACATTCTTCCTTTGATTTCCCCGAATGCCAAGTGCTCAGAAGAACAGATACCGGGCGTAACTGCCACATGAAGGAGCAAACCCATGCGTGAGATCAATCTCGGCGCCGGAAGACCCGACCCGCTTTCCTTTCCGTCAGATGCTCTGGCCGAGGCCGCCGCGAGGGTGATTTCAACCCGCGGATCGGAACTGGTGAATTACCCGGATGGAAGGGGTTACGAACCGCTGAGGGCCATCGCGTCGGAGCGCTTCGAGCGCGGCACGGGACGGGCGGTGCCCCTGGAGGAGATCGTACTGACGTCCGGTTCCATGCAGGCGCTCCAGTTGATCACGGAGGCCTTTGCGGCGCCGGGCGACACGATCGTCACGGAAGACTTCACCTACGGCGGTTCGCTGAGCGTGTTCCGAAGCCGGGGCGTGCGCATCGTTCCGACGGCAATCGATGATCAGGGGCTGGTTCCGGATGAACTGGAGTCCGTGTTGAAACGGCTCGACGCCGCGGGCACGCCGCCGAAGTTCATCTATACCATCCCTACCCACCACAACCCCACGGGCTCCATCCTGTCGCTGGAGCGTCGCAATCGCCTGCTCGAACTGGCTGGTGAGTTCGATACGCTCGTCGTGGACGACCACTGCTATGGCGACCTCGTGTTCCAGTCCGATCCGGTGCCTCCCAACCTCTACCACCTCGGCGATGAAGACCGGGTCGTGTACGTCGCGTCTTTCTCCAAGATCCTCGGACCGGGCGTCCGGCAAGGGTATTTCATGGCGCCGGAAACGCTGCAGCAACGGATCATGGCGAACAAGATGGACGGTGGAACGAACGCGTTGGCGAGCATGATTGTGGCCGAGTACCTGGGCGATCATCTCTGGGACCATATTCGCGATGTGAATAAGATCATGAAGGCGCGGAAGGACGCAGTGGCCGAATCGCTGGCGGACCATTTCAGTGACCTGGGCGAGGAGGTCTGGTGGACGGACCCGCCCGGGGGCATGTTCGTCTGGGTCAGGATCCCGTCGGCGACGGACACGCAGAAAGCGCATCAGCTGGCGGCTGAGCGCGGGGTCTACTACACTCCGGGACGGGGCTTCAGCGCCGCAAACGAGGACATCCCCTACCTTCGCATTGCGTTCGGGTTTCCCACGATAGAGGAGATCCGCGAAGGCGTGCCCATCCTCGCGGAATGCGTCAAGGAAGCCCAGGGCAAGGGACTTGCGGCGTAGGCGCTAATTCGTTTTTAGTGAATTGCTCAACTGCCGGCCATTGGCTGTCAGTTTATACAGGTGGACGCCGGTATGTTTGATAAACTGTTTTAGATACAGTGTTTCCAATGCGTCTTTCCAACTGGCCGCATCTTGACCATTCATAAAACCGGAATTCCAGTTACCGGTCTGAATGAACCAACCACCAAAAGTCTGCCCGGTCAAAATCAGTCCATCTTCGGTTTGTAAGGCCTTCAGAACAAGTATTCTGGCTTCTTCAGACAATTCACCTGTCACCGTTTACTTTCTCCTCGCTTTTCCCAGAGCTGGAAGCCAACTGCCCTTCAACTCTTCCCAGCCTGCCATTGATGTCAAACAGTACGTTTTTTATCTCATTAATGGAGTCGCGTACTTCCTGCAACTCACCCTGATTCCTTTGTGAGAACTTCCATGACAGGGTGACGATTGCCACGACTACAAGACAAATGGTAGATACCGAGTCTACTATCAAAGCCAGATTGTCCATTTGATGGTCAGGTTAAAACGAAGTCCTATCTGACAACACGAATTGAGAAAACCGATCTGATCGACGGCCATTGATCTACTATATTAGTCAAAAACCAGTAAACAATCTAGTAACCACACTGGATTTTGCCTGTAATAGCTGAAATACATTCCTTACACCATCTTCCTTACCCCGTTCTCGTATCGCACCTCGTAATCTTCTTCCGGTACCGGCGTGGCCCGCATGGCCAGTTCCCCGTCGGTCACGATCGGATCGGTCTTCAGCAGCAGTTCGTCCAGGGACTCCTCGGGAGACTTTTCGGTCGTATCCAGCGTGATGAGGTGGCCGTTGCGCGTAAGGAGCGACCGGTCGACTTCGTCCTCGAAACGCTTCTTCAGATCCGGAATGTCCTTCTCTTCGATGATCTGGTACTCGTGTGGATCGGTGCGCATGCGTTCCCGGATCGCCTCGTCGTCGGCCGTGAGGTGGATCAGCACGACGTCGGGCAATCGGGCTTCCAGCACCATCACCTCGTAGTGCCGCTGGTTATTGAGGATGTAATTGGGATAATAGGGATTCCCCGCCACGTTGCCGTAGACGTCGCAGTAGATCGCTTCCTCGATATGCCAGCCGGCGATCAGCGTGTGGGGATAGTTGCGGATGACTTCCACGTGGTAGTGAAGTTGCATCCGCTGCATGCGTTCCTTCACGTCGTCGGGGTAGTGGACGTACTGGGCCCGGGACACGGGACTCAGGGAAGCGTCCGGGATGGTAAAGTGGTCGTCCAGATGCGTCCGGCGCCTCCGTTTCTGGTAATAGGCGTCCAGCAGGTCGATGAGGGTGGATTTGCCGGCGTATTCGATACCGACGAAAATGGACCGCATGTGTTGCTCCTTCCACGGTTATGGGTTTGAAACGATATTCAGCTCTGCGACAATTCAGTTCCGCGTTAATTCGCCTCCACGATAATTCAGCTGTGCAATAACTCGACCCAGGCGTCGACGACCGCCTCGACCATGGACTCGCCGTGTTCCGCGTTGGCGGTCCAGCTGTTCCGGTCTTCATCCGTCCGGCAGTACCACGGCGCGTTCTCGTCCAGTCGCCCCTGGTCCACCAGTTCGGGACGGGTGGCCAGCAGGAAGGACGTCTCGTTGTAGCCGGCGTGGTCTCCGCCGGCCGGGGGAGAGGCTTCCGGCAGGATCATGGGATGGACGTGGACGCGTCCGAAGCGGTTGGATTCTTTGGACATGGTTGCGTCTGCCCACCATCCCCGCGGCCTGCCTTCGGCCAGGACCATTTCGAAGGATAGTTCCGCGGCGGCCTTCCTGAAGGCCAGGGCAAGCGGCGCTTCCATGCCCTGGTGCATGATCATCACGTATACACGGCGGAAACCCATTTCCAGGAAGTTCCGCAGGATCGACTTGACGTACGACCCGAAGGCATCATAGTCGGGATCGATGGTGCCGTCCTCGGGACCGCCCAGCGCATAACCGGTGGGGCCGAAGTCGAAGGGTGGTGAGATAACGGCTTCTACGCGTCTGGCGACCCGGTCGCAGATCTCCTCCACGATGATCGTGTCGTGCCCGATGGCCATGTGCGGCCCGTGGGTCTCGATGCAGCCAGCGGGTATCAGCAGTGGATCGCCCCGCTCCACCGCGTCGTGCAGTTGATGGGGAAGCATGTGCTTCAGGTACATGGAATACCGCCTGGTCGGTTTGCCACGGTAGGCATCGGACCTGCTCGCTCGAATTCTGTTAAGATCGGTACTGTCGGGATCTGGCCAATCGTTCAGGCTTCTATGGATCGAGCCGCCT
>CAZZNP010000006.1:51380-62374 GCA_964655785.1 uncultured Gemmatimonadota bacterium | reverse complement strand
GTCAGGCTTCTATGGTATGCACGTCCTGGGCCACGTCCAGCCCATGCCGATCGGCCCATTCCCTGATGGGCCAGTCCAGGCCGTCCGGCGCCTCGCGTCCCTCGGAGTCTACCGTGGCGCCCAGCAACTGGCGGCCTACGTCATCGGTAGCTTCGAGCATCCCGGCATCGGGCTGCGGCGCATCGTTGTAGTAACGCATGTAGTGGTCCGGCTTGATCCACCGGTAGTGATAGCCGTAGATGACCAGCCTGGCGGTCCGGTTCGTGAAATTCAGGCCGGGCGCGTGGTAGGTCCGGTTTTCGAAGAGGAAGGCGTCACCGGCCTGCAGCTCCGGCTGCACGAATTCGTCCGGATGGATCTGCCCCTTACGGATCGTCAGCGCGGACTTCATGCGGTTGCTGCCCCGCACGAACAGGGTCGACCCGGTGTCCGGACCGGGGAAATCCGTCAGGCAATAGCCGATCTTCAGGCCGACCATCGGCAGTATGACGTGACCCACGTCCAGTGAAACGCCCACGTCGCGGTGCCAGTTAACCTCCTCGGTATCCCCGGGCGCTTCCGGATG
This sequence comes from uncultured Gemmatimonadota bacterium, assembly GCA_964655785.1. Lineage (GTDB taxonomy): Bacteria > JAAXHH01 > JAAXHH01 > JAAXHH01 > JAAXHH01 > JAAXHH01. Next base: position 61,809 of record CAZZNP010000006.1, on the reverse strand, counting down.
CTTGTGGATGAGCGCCGTGTTCGTGATGTGGATGTTGAAACCGAGCAAAGCCACGATCAGCGGGACCGTCCGCTCGTTCGTTACGAGATCCAGAAAGGGCTTTTCCTGCACGAGACCGGGGCGACGATGGGCGTAGTAGCCGGGATACTCGAATCCATCCATGAGCCGGTCGCCAGTCTCCGTCAGCGTTTCGATCTGGGCGGAGTCCAGCGCACCCCTGACGATCAGGTACCCGTCCTCTTCGAAGGAACGTCGCTGGGATTCGGTCAGGGGCGTGGGGTGCATTGAATGGTCCGAGGTTGCCTGTCCCGGTTTGTCAACGTGCGTGCCGTGTGCGTCGCTATTGGATGAATCTCGTGTTCATCAATTGTACAATTGTACAATAACATGCGGGTAGTGCCGCAGGAGAACGGTGCGCGGGGTGGTCCCTGGCCGCGAAACTGCCCGTGATGTCGATTATTCCTCATTATAAACCGGCGCAACCGGGACGCAAGGCGGAAATGTCCGTCACAGCGGCAGGCGGATCACTGCATTCCGGCAGCAAAACGCCCGTCTCTCGTCACAGCGGCAGACGCCAGATCAGCATGATTTCGTCCGGGAACTCCTCGTAGGCTTTGGATACGATGGCGCCGAGGCGGCACCCCTGGCGGGCATAGAACCGGCACGCGGGAACGTTCGTATTCTGGGTTTCGATTTTCAACTCGGTACACCCGTGTCGGCGTGCCCAGTCCACGGAGGCTTCGAAGATCATCCTTCCCACGCCGGCGCCGCGATGGTCCGGGTGGACGCGCAGGTCCCACATCACCGCCAGGTCGTCCCGGCCTTCCAGCATATTCACCTTCGGCGTACGGTGGGCCAGGACCACGTCGCCAACCCGTCGATCCCCGTCGTATGCCGCGAGCAGACCCCACGAGACCTAGAGTCTTGCTACCACGAGCGTCACGTCGTCCTGAAAGGGGACGCCCTGGCTGAACGTCTCGACGGCGTCGATGATGCGCTGCTTCAGGTCCGACGGAGGCCGGTGTCCGTGGGCTTCCACGAGCTCACGAAGACGGCCTTCTCCGAAGACTTCCTCCGTGGCGTTTTCCGCCTCGACGATCCCGTCCGAGAACAGGACCAGCGTGTCGCCCGGTTTCCAGGCCCGTTCCACGGCTTCGAAGGTAGTCCGGGCGTCTATCCCCAACAGGGGACTGGTAGACGCCAGGGGTTCGGCCCTGCGGGTGTCCGCGTGATAGTGAAGCGGAAAGTGATGGCCGGCGTTTGCGTAGGCGTACCGGCGCGTGGCCGGATCGATCAGCAGGTAGCAGGCCGTCATGAACAGCCACGCCGGTCCTGTGGCCTGAACGATCCGGTTCAGGGCGTCCATGACCTGCGAAACGCCCGGGTCGACCCGGGTCTGTGTGGACCGGCAGCTGCGTGCCATGGCCATGATCAGGCTCGCGTTGAAACCGTGCCCGGTCACGTCGCCGATCAGCAGTCCGACCTGCCCGTCGGGCAGCGCGAAGTAGTCGTAGTAGTCGCCTCCCACGTTCTCGGCCGGACGGCAGTAGCCGGTGAACCGCATGCCCGCGTGCGCCAGGTCCTCCTGGGGCAGCATGGATCGCTGGATCTCATTGGCGCGCTGGATGTCCTGCTTGAGCCGCTCGTCCGCCTTGATCTGTTCCTGTGCCGCCTCGAGTTGTTTCAGGTGGCGTGTTTCCAGCGCCCGGTTGATGGCCGTGACCAGCAGACCGGTGGTGTCGTCGGCGACCCGGCCCGACTTCTCCACGTAACTGAAGGCGCCCGCCTCCATGCACTTCACGATGTTCGGCTGGGTGCCGTAGGCGGTCAGCACGACGCATTCGGGCGGAGACTCCAGGGCCCGGATGCGCCGGATCGCTTCGAGTCCGCCTTCCCGGTCCGTTTCGATCCACATGTCGATCACCGCCACGTCGACGGCGCCGCGCGCGCTTCCTATCCGGTCCACGCACTCATCCACACAGGTGGCGCAGATGACGTCGAAAGCCGGTTCCAGATCGAGGGAAACGGCGTCGATCATGGCGGGATCGTCGTCGAGGAGCAGTACGAGTGGTTTGGCCATGGGACGTCCGGACTTTCTGCCTGTCAGGGCAACTCGGGAATGGGGTCTTCCGGCGTGATTCAGCCGGCCTGAGCCGAATCAGGCGATCCGCCTTCCAGGGGCAGGGCAAAAGTAAAGGTCGCGCCGTGCGGACCGGTATCCTCGAGCCAGACTTCGCCATGATGTTCCTCGGCGATGGTCCGTATGGCATACAGGCCCAGTCCGGAGCCGCCGGTGGTCGACACGCCGGGTTCGAAGAGTTCCTTGAGCATGGTCTCCGGGATTCCGGGCCCTGTATCGCGCACGTCGATCAGCACGTACCGGCCTTCCTTCCCGTTCGACAGCCGTGGATAGTCGGTGGCGGAACCCAGCCGGGTGGACACCTGGATGTCGCCCCGGTACCCCATGACCTTCCACGCGTTGCCGGTCAGTTCGGTAATGACCTGGTCGATCTCCTCCACGTTGGCCTGCACGAGCGGCGCAGGTTCCACGAAGTCGAATTCTGCGCGGCAATCGTCGCCGATCAGGCCGTCCATGACGGTGCGGCGCACCAACTCGTTGATATTCACCTTGCGTTTCGGGGTGAAAGTCAGCTTGGTCAGCCGCTGCATGTCCTCGGCTATGGCAGCGATCCGGTCGACCTGCCCGCGGATCTTGTCCATGAGTTCTCCTGCCCGCCCGTTGTCAGGCGGCGTGTCGGCGACCGAATCGCCGAGGTGACGGAGGAAGATCTGCGTGGCCATGGCGGGTGTCTTCAAGGCGTGGAGCGTCCGCTGGGCCAGTTCGCTGCGCGCCTCTGCCCTGGTCCGGTCCCGCAGGAGGTCGACGGTCTGCGAATTGGCGATGACTTGCGCGGTCAGGGCGCCCACGACGTTCATGAAATCCAGGTGGTCGCTTGTGATTTCACGGCGGGTATGCATGTTGTCCGCCCCGATCATCCCGTAGAACCTGCCCGCGATGACCAGGGGAACGTCCAGCCAGGGCAGATCGTCGTCCTTGCCGAGGCTGGAGGCCGCCGGGTCCGTACCCCAGAAAGCGGGGTCGGCGGGGTCGAACCAGCAGGCGGCCGGACGGGTCAGCGATTGCTTTGCCACGTGGTCGACGTAGGGATTATCCTTGATGGTCATGGAATAACCGATGAAGGCTGCCGGGTCGTCCATGCCGACGGAGTCGATCCCGACGAGTTTCTCCCGGGTCTCGTCCGTCTCGTAGATACGCACCCGGTCGAATCCCGCGGTCTGCACGCCGCGGAGGATGAGATGCAGGTTTTTCTCCCGCGACATCTCCGTCTGCATCAGGGTGAGGATTTCCTGTATGGATTCCAGCACGTTGCTGCGGTGCCGCTCGGTCTCGGCCAGGGCGATGTTGGCGGCCGCCAACCGGGCGAAGGGCTCCATCTCGACCAGGTGATGCGCATTGGGCGTCACCGTTCCGGACTGGCACCACAAGGTGCACGTACCCACCACTTTCTCGTTGTAAATGAGCGGTATGGCGAGAATGGGCGTCGTGAAACCGAACCTTCCCATGGCGTGTTGGCTGATGTAGGGATCCGTCCGAGGATCGACGCAGAGGTATCCCTTGCGCTCGCGGTACACCTTGCTCGCCAGGGTGTTGTCGTCGAACCGGTAGCTCAGTACCGAGGGGTCTTCGTCGAACCCCTCGCAGCCGATATACGACCGGCATTGCAGCATCTGCTCCCTGTTGTCCACCGTGTAGATCACGCAGTCGGTGAACCCATAGATCGACCGTATGCTGACGAGGATCCGGTTCAGGAGTTCGTCGCGGTGGGGAGAGTGTTCGACCAGGCGCTCCACGATCCCGCGGAACTGGACTTCCCTGCCGACCACCTGGTAGGCGATGGCAGCGTAGTGACCCAGCCAGTGAAGCATCTCCAGGTCATGTTCGTCGAAGGCGTCTTCCTTGAAGGATTCCACGCTCAGGACGCCGATTTCCCGGTCTTCGAACTGGAGCTTGACCGCGGCCTGGCTGCGGGTCCTGACGTCGATCGCATGGTAGTACGGGTCCGCCGAGACGTCGGGAACGCTGACCTCGCGCAGGCCGGGATCGTTCCATAGGCGTCGCACGATGCTGGGTCCCGGGACCGGCCGGCCCAGGGTCAGGGTGCGTTCCCCCAACTGGGCGCCTACGACCAGGTCGCCGAGCGCGTCGTTCCGGAGGGCGAGATCAGTCCGGTCGGCGTGGACCAGCGCCCGGCTGCATCGCAGGATCTCTTCGAGCATGGAGCCGCGGTCCCGGATCGAGTGAATCGCATGGACGAGACTCCGGTTGATGGAATCGGTCCTCAGGTGCTCCAGGACGAGCGAAATGGTATTGGCCAGGATGCGGGCGATGGATTCGTCGGCCTCGTCGAAGCCGGATTCCGTGGGCTCGCCATCGTTCCGCTTCTTGTTCTCCACCTTGACAAGACCCAGAACCACATCCTTGGGATCCTTGAGAGGAATGGCGAGGAGGGACCGCAGTTTCCTGCTGGCGAGGTAATCACGGATTTCCGCGGTATAGAAGGGACTTTCGGTGATCTGCGTTCCGCGGAGGCGCACCACGTCCCCCTGGTCGGCGATATGGCCCGTCATGCCGCCCTTCGCGGCGCTTTGTATCCGCAGGCGGACGGGCGGCGGATCTTCGTGACCGGACAGGTCCGAGTACTGCGCAGTCAGCTCCAGCTCGTCCGGCGCGTCGTCCGGCACCAGGAAGATGCCGCAGTACTCGGCGTCGAGCAGGTCATGGACGCACCGGGTCACCGTGCCCAGTGTGGCGTGACGGTCCCGGTGAAACACGCTGCGCAACATTTCGTCGCTGGCCTGGGACAGCGCGAGCAGTTGGTCAACCGGTACACTGGGTACGTTCATACGCCGCTATATCATCCTCGTATTGCAGGGTCCAGCCGATTTCGTCCAGACCATTCAGGATAAAGTTCTTGCGGAAGGGATCGACCTCAAAACGGTGAGACGCGCCGTCCGGTTCGGTGACGACCTGGCCTTCGAGGTCTACCGTAATGGTATAGCTATGTTGTTCCGCCGCGCCGTTGAGCATACGCTTCACCGTATCGGCGGGCAGCACGACGGGAAGCAGCCCGTTCTTGAAGCAGTTGTTGTAAAAGATGTCCGCGAAGGACGGTGCGATGATGACGCGAAAGCCGTAGTCCTGCAACGCCCAGGGCGCGTGCTCGCGGGAGCTGCCACAGCCGAAATTGTTCCCGGTCACCAGGATCGTGGCGCCCTGGTACCGGTCTTCGTTGAGCACGAAACCGGGATCGGGCGAACCGTCTCCCTTGAACCGCCAGTCGTAGAACAGAAACTGGCCGAAGCCGGTGCGCTCGATGCGCTTCAGGAACTGCTTGGGGATGATCTGGTCCGTATCCACGTTGATCCGGTCGAGCGGGGCGGCCAGGCCGGTGTGGGTCGTAAAGGGTTCCGCCATGCTGTGCTCCCCCTCCAGTCGGGTTACCAGTTTCTCACGTCGACGAAATGGCCGGCGACGGCTGCTGCCGCGGCCATGGCCGGACTGACCAGGTGCGTGCGACCGTTCCGTCCCTGCCGTCCTTCGAAGTTGCGGTTCGAGGTGCTGGCGCACCGTTCGCCGGGCTGAAGGATGTCCGGATTCATGCCCAGGCACATGCTGCATCCGGCCTCGCGCCACTCGAAACCCGCCTCCTTGAAAACCCGGTCCAGTCCCTCGGCTTCGGCCTGCCGCTTGACCGCGTGGGACCCGGGCACCACCAGGGCGGTCACCCGCGATGAGACGCGGCGGCCCTTGATGACGTCCGCCGCCGCCCGCAGGTCGCTCAGCCGGGAATTGGTGCAACTGCCGATGAAGACGCGGTCGATCTCAATGTCGGTAATCGACGTATTGGGTTCCAGCGCCATGTAGGACAGGGCTTTCTCCGCCGCCCGCCGGTCATTGTCGCTGTCCATCCCGCCGGGATCCGGCACGACGCCGGTCACGTCCGTCACCATGCCGGGGTTCGTACCCCACGACACCTGGGGCACGATCTCGTCCGCGTTCAGTTCGAGCCGCTCATCGAACCCGGCTTCATCGTCGGTGGCCAGTTTCCGCCACCCCTCCACGGCCTGGTCGAAGGCCGCGCCATCGGGGACGAACTCCCGCCCCGCCAGGTACTCGAATGTCGTGTCGTCCGGAGCGATGAGGCCGGCCCTCGCGCCCAACTCGATGGACATGTTGCAGATCGTCATCCTTTCGTCCATGGAAAGGCCGCGGATGGTACTGCCGGTATATTCGATGACCGTGCCCGTTCCGCCGGCCGTACCGGTGCGCCGGATGATGTTCAGGATGATGTCCTTGGCGGTCACGCCATCGCTCAAAACGCCGTCGACACGGATTTCGAAGGTCCGCGACCGCTGCTGCAGCAGGCACTGCGTAGCCATGACGTGCTCGACTTCGCTCGTGCCGATGCCGAAGGCCAGCGCGCCGAAGGCCCCGTGGGTGGACGTGTGGCTGTCGCCGCAGACCATGGTCTTGCCCGGCTGGGTGATGCCCAGTTCCGGCCCGATCACGTGGACGATCCCGTTGCGGGGCGAGTCGAGGTCGTACAGGGGCACGCCGAACTCCGCGCAGTTCCGGGCCAGCATGTCCACCTGCAGCCGCGCGATCTCGTCGGTCATGGGCAGTGACCTGTCGGTGGTAGGTACGTTGTGGTCCATCGTGGCGTAGGTCAGGTCGGGCCGCCTCAGCTTGCGTCCCGCCGCACGAAGCCCTTCGTAAGCCTGCGGAGAGGTTACTTCGTGGACCAGGTGGGCGTCGATATACAGTATGGTGAGCCCATCGGGCATCTCCTTGACGACGTGCTGGTCCCAGACCTTCTCGTACATGGTTCTGGCTGACATGGCTTGTTCCCCTGCAATCTCCGAAATACGAACGGACGCGGCGCCGGTCCACGGACGGAGCGCCGATCTACAGGCACGTTACGTGCGCGTCACCTAACACGCTACGAGCGGCGGCGCTGATCCACGGACGGGGCGCCGATCTACAGGCACGTTACGTGCGCGTCACCTAACACGCTACGAGCGGCGGCGCCGATCCACGGATCAGATGTCGCACCGCGCGACAGTCTGTAAAGGCCTCAAATTCATACGCTTACACCCGCGATACCATCCGGCGGGCCAATTAACACAATATAGCCCGACGACGGCCTTGCAGGCAAGCAAAAAGCCCTCGAAGCCGTGGCCGCCCATTCCGGCTGCCGGCACCCCTCGCCTAAGGGTTTCGAGGCGTGCCAGGGCGCGCCAATCCCCTTGACATGAAGGGTGCGATTCTCTATATTGCGAAGAGTCACAAATTGTTAATGGCGATACCTAAACGATTGCTTGCGATGAAGCTGATTTGTCATAGCAATTCCATGGTGTTATGTGATATGCGGATAGAACAGGTACATCAGGGCAGCATCGCGGAGGAAGTCGGCCTGGTCCCCGGCGACCGGTTGATCCGGATCAACCGGGCCCGTGTAAGGGATTCGCTCGACTACCGGTTCTGGTCCAGCGAGGACGTGCTGGAACTGGACGTTCTCCAGGCGAATGGCAGCAGGATCCTGATCGACGTGGAGAAGGATCCGGAGGAAGACCTCGGCCTGGACCTGCACGAACCGCCCTACCAGGCCTGCGCGAACAAGTGCGTGTTCTGCTTTATCCACCAGAACCCGAAGGGGATGCGCAAGGCCGTATACTTCCAGGACGAGGACGTACGCCTGACTTTCCTGTACGGCAATTACGTGACGCTGGCCTTCGCTTCCGACGCGTACCTCGAACGCATCATCGTGCAGCGCCTGAGCCCCGTATACGTATCGGTCCACGCCACGGACCCGGAGCTGCGCCGGATGCTGCTGGGCTCGCCGAAGGCGAAGGACATCATGCCCATCCTGCGGCGGCTGGCCGGCAGCGGCATCCTGATCGAAACGCAGATCGTGCTCTGTCCCGGCCTCAACGACGGCGCGGCGCTGAAGAAAACGGTGGACGACCTTGCCGAACTGTATCCGTCCGTGGAATCGATATCCATCGTACCGGTCGGTCTTTCCGAACACCGCCAGGGATTGTACCATCTCGAACCGGTAACCGTGGATTACGCCCGGCGCATGATCGACACGGTCGGCGACTGGCAGGAGGAGCTCCGCGAGCGGCTGGGCCATCCGCTGGTATACCTTTCCGACGAATGGTACCTCATGTCTTCCACGCCGCTGCCCCCTCCGTCCTTCTACGAAGACTGTCCCATCGTGGAGAACGGCGTCGGCATGGTCACTCGGTTCGAGACCGACATGGCGGAGCAGACGCGGACGCTGCCCGGCCGGGCGCTCGAGCCGATCAGGACGACGCTCGTCACGGCCGAACTGGCCCGGGACGTGGTCAGGGCTTCGCTCGTGGAACCGCTGAACCGGGTGGAGGACGTGGACGCGAGACTGGTCGTGGCCGAGAACACTTTCTTCGGCTCGGGGATCACCGTGTCGGGACTGCTGACCGGCCAGGACATTCTGCATGCACTGAAAGACGAGGAAGTGGGCGACCGGGTCTATCTTCCGCCGAACGTGCTGAACGACGACGGCCTGCTGCTGGACGACATGACGCTGCCCGGTCTGAGCGAGCGCGTCGGCGTCCCTGTGGCGCTTTTCCCTGACCGGATCCGGGATCTTCCGGGACTTTAACCCTGAACGGAAACACTTCCATGTCATCTGTTATCGCGATCATAGGACGTCCCAACGTGGGCAAGTCGGTTTTATTCAACCGGATGATCGGACGTCGGGACGCGATCGTACACGACGCACCGGGCATCACGCGCGACCGGCATTACGCCGAGGCCGACTGGTTCGGGAAGAAGTTCACCGTAATAGACACGGGGGGCCTGGTCCCGGAATCCGACGAGCCCATGGAAGCGGCCATCGAACAGCAGGCCCGGCTTGCCGTCAGCGAAGCCGACGTGATCCTGCTGGTCACGGATGTCCGCACGGGCATAACACCCCTGGACCAGAAAGCCGCGGAGGTCGTCCGACGGGCCGGTAAGCAGGTCGTCGTCGTCGCCAACAAGGTGGACAGCGGCGCGCAGGAAAACCACGCCTACGAGTTCGGCGCCCTTGGGCTGGGCGACCCCGTGATGATCTCCGCGCTGAAGGGACGGAACACGGGCGATCTGATGGATCTGCTGGCGGAAAGCATGCCCGAACCCGAGCCTGTCGTCGAAGAGGAAAACGGTGCGATCAAGGTGGCGATCGTGGGCAAGCCCAACGTGGGGAAATCTTCCCTGGTCAACGCCATCGTGGGCCGGGAAACGGTAATCGTTTCGGACGTGCCCGGGACCACGCGGGACTCGGTGGACACGCAGATCACCAGGCAGGGGGTGCGGTACGACCTGATCGACACCGCCGGTCTCAGGCGCCGGGGCCGGATTTCCAGCGATATCGAGTTCTACAGTTTCACGCGGACGATGCGCAGTATAGCGCGCTGCGACGTGGCCGTTCTCCTGGTGGACGCGGTCGACGGCCTGGCCGCGCAGGAGCAGCGGATCGTCTCCCAGGTGGAAGAGGCGGGGAAGGGACTGGTCATCGCCTTCAACAAGTGGGACCTGGTGGACCGGACCGAGCATCCGACGGAGGCCTACGTCCAGACGGCCAGGGAGTACCTCCGGTTCGCCGACTACGCGCCGATCCTTTTCGTTTCGGCGGAGACCAGCCGGGGCGTGACCCAGGTCATGCAGAAGACGCGGCACGTCCACGAAATGCGCATGCTCCGGGTATCCACCGGCGAGCTGAACCGTGTCGTCGAGAGTATTACGGCCTATTATCCGCCCCCGGCGGCGCCTGACGGGCGGGCGACCCGGATCCTCTACTGCACACAGGTACAGAACGCGCCGCCCACCTTCGTGTTTTTCGTAAACCATCCTGACGCGGTCCCGGATTCCTACAGGCGGTACCTTTCGAACCGGCTCCGCGAGGCTTTTGTCTTCGAGGGCTCGCCCATTCGGGTGCTGATCCGCGGACGGGAGGGAAAACGATGAGCAAGCTGTACTACTCCAGCAGCGAAGTCTCGACCATGCTCGAACTGGAGCCGTCTGTACTCCGGTTCTGGGAAGACCAGTTCAGTCAGCTTCGCATCAAGCGGAACCGCGCCGGCAAGCGGATGTACCGCGAGAAAGACATCGAGCTCATGCGCACGATCAAGGAGCTTACCCGGGACGAAGGATACACGATCGCCGGGGCCAGGAAGAGGCTCCAGGAGTCCGCGGCGGACCGAAGCGCGAGCGCGAAGAAGGCCGATCCTGGCGCGGCGAAGCCGGATCACGATGTGAAGCATGCCGGCCGCGGTGTGGATCAAGCCGACTCCGGCGCGGCGACGGCAGCGACTGCCGAACATG
>CAZZNP010000006.1:49075-51280 GCA_964655785.1 uncultured Gemmatimonadota bacterium | reverse complement strand
CTGTCCGACCTGTACCGGGTGTTGAACGGCCGGCCTGTCAATGAGCTTCCCCTCGAAGAGGTCCTCGCCATTGGCGATCCTTCCCTGGCCGAAAGGTACGCCGGCGCCAGGATCAGACTGAGGGAGCGACCCCCAGTGGACAGTCTCCTGGCGCGCCCCGAAGTCAACCTCAGCGTTTTTATGGAAGAAGAAGAGCGGCTATCGGCGGAACTGTGGAAAATCCGTTTCGCACGGCGTGGGGTAGGCTGGAAAGCCGATCGGTTCGAACCGTTGCTGGCAGCCCACCTCGGATTCCGGTACAAGCTGCGCGAGCGCGAGGTCTACGCCTTCGACCGCCTGACGATCGAGCGTCCCGCCGGCGTAATGCACATGGAAGACGGCCTGTTGATGCCGGGGTTCTCCGGGGACAAGATCGGCCGCGCGGTCCTCGTGGGAAAGGGACGTTTCACCTTCACGCCGCCGGACCTCGTTGAGCGCCAGCAGATGAACAAGTACGCACGTACGGACGCTGCCTCGTACACGGCCCGGTTCGACCGAATGGTGCTGATCCTGTCGCCGGAAGGTTACGCGGACCTGGTGAGAGGTGTTGCGCTCACGCCCTTCAAGGGCGGAAGGACTTTCGACCGGGCAGAGGCTTTGCTTAAACGTGTCGACCAGGACTACCTGATGGACATGAAGCCCGCCCGTCAGCGGTACTCCCTCGCCCATGGGCATCCGGACTTCCTGCAGGCTGAGATCGACCTCGCAGACTCGGACCGGTGGCTTGTCTACACCTTCACCCCCTATGAGTCGGAATCGGTCAGCCTGGTTCAGAAGAGCGGTTTCCCCCGTAACCCGGATATCAGTCCACCCGTGGTCTGGTGCCGCTTTTCGCCGGGTCCGGATGGTCGTGCCGGGAAGGACGAGACGGCCCGGGGGCCGCTCATGTCCCTCGACCACTATGACATATCGGGGACGTTGACGAACAGCGGCAGGCACATGCGTATGAAGACGACTGTGGAAATAACGGCCAGGGCGGATCCGCTCACCGCGGCCACTTTCACGCTGAATCCGGAATTCGACGTCGTTCGCGTGGACTACGCCGGCGGCGACGGCGCGTTGTTCACGAGGCAGGGGACCTGGCTCACGATACCGTTCCTCCGGTCCGTTCCGCGTGACAGTTCCACCACGCTGACCCTGTGGTACGAGGGTGATATTTTCAAGGGCGGCGGCGACGGCTTCTTCGGCCTGCTGAACAACCAGCAGTGGCTGCCCGTGCATTCCAGCGAGGACCTGTACGCTTTCGACCTGGAATTGCGCTACCCGGAAAAACTGGCCGTGGCGACGACCGGCGCCCATGTGGCCAGCCGCGCGGAGGGCGATACGCGTATCACACACTGGCAGCGGAAGCGGCCCGTGTCGTCCCTGGGCATTACGTTCTCCGAAAACCGTACCCGCGAGGTATCCTCCGGTGGAGTCGACGTGGTGTTCGGCTTGGACAAAGACCGTCGCGAGTCCGATTCGAGCACGGCGCGCATCCTCTCCCACATCGGCCCCGTGCTGGATTACTTCGGTGGCATCTTCGGGCCCTACCCTTACGAGAAGCTCGACGTCGTCCAGATGCCGGACAGCTATACATTCGGAAGGGCGCTGCCGTCGATGCTGATGCTGTGGGGCCTCTATTTCCAGGACGCCTTCAGCCTGGAAGCGAACCTGCACGCCCACCTGTACACGGAAGTGCAGCACATCTTCCGCGGATTCCTGGCCCATGAACTGGCCCACCAGTGGTGGGGCGGGTCCGTGATCCCCAGGACGTACCGGGACGCCTGGCTTTCGGAGGCCGTGGCGACCTACGCGGCGGACCTGTACATCGAACGTGATTCCGGCGCCGAAGCGTTCCACGAGATGATGAAGCGGCACACCGAACAGGCGCTTTACGCCGACCGGCACGGCGCGATCGACCTGGGAATGCGCCTCGGGGAGCACTACCAGGCCGTCGTCTACGAGAAGGGCGCCATGGTACTGCATATGCTGCGGCACACCATCGGCGACGAGCACTTCATGAACGTGCTTTCACGATTCTACCGCGACAATGCGGGCAAGCTGGTTACGACAGCGGACTTCGAGACCGCGGTGGAGGCGGTAACGGGCCGGGAGATGGACTGGTTCTTCGACCAGTGGATCCGGGACACGGGCTATCCGGTCTACCGGGTTTATCACACCATC
>CAZZNP010000006.1:32533-48975 GCA_964655785.1 uncultured Gemmatimonadota bacterium | reverse complement strand
CGACCAGTGGATCCGGGACACGGGCTATCCGGTCTACCGGGTTTATCACACCATCGGCGAGCGGGTGGTCAGCGACGATTCAAGCGGCGAGATGGCGGCCGGCGCGGGGTCCGGCAGCGAGCGGGTGGTCAGCGGCGATTCAAGCGGCGAGCGGGTGGTCAGCGACGATACGAGCGGCGAGATGGCGGCCGGCGCGGGGCCCGGCGGCCGGGAGCCTGCCCTGGGGTTCATGGTGCGCGGCCAGCTACTGCAGGAACAGGCGGGACGTGTTTTCCAGGCGGTCGTACCCATGATCTTCGAACTGGAAAACGGGGATCGGGTTACCCGCGAAATCTGGAATACGAAAAGGCGTCAGACCTTCGAGTATACGCTTCCAAACAAGGTGAAACGCATCCAGATCGCGCCGGACCATTCGGTGTACTTCAGGCTGGCCAGGTAGCGCCGGACCATTCGGTGTACTTCAGGCTGGCCAGGTAGCGCCGGACCATTCGGTGTACTTCAGGCCGGCCAGGTAGTGCTCGGCCGTGACGCTGCTGCGGATCCGGTCTTGCCGGACTGACAGGGCGTTACTCTGGCAGGGGTCTTTCCATCCGGGCGCGGTTCGCCTCCGGCGAGTCCGGAAACCGCTTGATCAGTCGCTGGTAAACGTAACCTGCCTCGACGTTGCGTCCCGCGTTCTCAAGGGACTGTCCGGCCTGCCACAAGACCGTCTCCAGCCCTTCCGCTTCCGGGAATTCGATCTCGAACCTCAGGTACCGGCGGGCGGCTTCGATGAAATCCCCCTGCGCGTGGTAGCTTTCCGCAATGGTGAGCCGTGCCGAAAGTACGAGCGTCGAATCGGGTTCCGATGCAAGCAGTTGCTGGAAGACCATGCGCGACAGTTCCGGCCGCCTCCCGGCGAGAAGCGCCTGCCCCAGCAGGAACCGTGTTTCGTCCTCCAGATCCGATTCCGGATAGGCCGCGAGGAGCCGGTTGCAGGCGTTTACCGCTTCGTCGTGGCGTTCCAGGGCGTACTGTATGCGGGAGACTTCCAGCAAAGCGTCGTCGGCCAGTGCGTGTTGCGGGTCGTGTAACAGGACCTTCAGGTAATATTGCTCAGCCGCTTTCCGGTCCGTATCCAGACGTCCCAGGTGGTAGAGGACTACCGGCTCGTCGGGCTGGTCTTCCAGCATACGCAGGAAGGCTTCGCGCGCCCGCTCGTTCTGGCCGGACTCGAAGAAGGCAACGGCTTCTTCAAGCTGTATCGCGGGCATCTGATCCAGGGAGGTATCGACGGCGGTGTCCTGCGTGGCGACCGTGTCCTGCGGGGCTGCCGTGACCTGCTGGCCAGCGACATCCTGCGTGGCGACCGTGTCCTGCCGGGCTGCCGTGACCTGCTGCAAGGAGGTATCGACGGCGGTGTCCTGCGTGGCGACCGTGTCCTGCCGGGCTGCCGTGACCTGCTGGGCGATCAGGAATGGACACAGGCACATCAACCATCGGATCAGTTGGAGACGGGTCAATGCGGTGATCTTCGAAAGGACGGCAGTGGGTATGCGATCTGAGTGTGCTTCAGTCATCGAGGTGTGTTTCAGTCATCGAGGGGAACTCGAAGGGCTTCTTTCAACAGTTTTCCGGGTTTGAAACGGGTCTTTTTACCGGCCGGGACATAAACGATATCACTCGTGCGGGGATTGCGCGCAGAAGTACGGGCCTTCGTGTCCTTGACTTCGAAAACACCGAATCCCCGGATTTCGATTCGATCTCCCTGGATCAGTGAATCCCGCATGGCCGCGAACGTCTGGTCGACTACTGGAAAAACCTGTTCTTTCTTGAGACCCAGACGCTTGCTGATCTGTTCCACCAGTTCTTTCTTGGTGGTGGTCATGAAGGCCTCCTCCCGGAAACCGGACCGCTGGTGACGATCGGACGCTATCCCTATGCATTAATTTAACTTAACAACGCCGAACCGTATTCTAAAGAGCGGTTTTCGCCGTGTCAACGGATTTTGTCGCGCAGGTCGGAAAACACCGGAAGCATACCGGGCCAGGCCAGGCCGGCATGCCCGCGAAGGTTGTGTCCGAGGACTAGTTCATCTCCGCCGGGGCCGTCTTGTTAAAGGGGAAGGACCCCTTGAAAGGACGAGGACTGGAGACGTACCATACGCCTTCGTACATCGGGCAGGTCTGGTAATGGCATACTACGTTGCACCTTTCCATATCGTCGTCTTCCTTGGCGCCCTGGTGGGGGATGTGGCTCAGGAATACGACCGCGTCGCCCGCCATGGGGTGCAGCACCACGTGTTCCTGCGCGTAGCACCACTCTTCGAACGCCTCATGCTCGATCCGGGGATACAGATGGGGCGGCTCGGAGAGGTGGCCGTTCTTGACGAACCTCAGATGGCCCTGGCCAGGGACGTTGTCCTGGAAGTAGAAGGTCGTGTTCACGCTGCTGGGCTGTACGGCCAGCCTGCGTTTCTCCGTCTCCCGCTTCTCGTTCCAGTAACCGTAGAAGTCCATGTGCCATTCCTGGGTATAGGCCGCGGGATTGATGTGGGCCCGATAGCTGCGGAGCTGGCACTGCTTGCCCATCATGGCGTAGAGCAGCGGCGCCACGCTCGGATGGCCCACGAGCGGACCAAAGATCTCGGGTTCCCGGTCCAGCAGGGTGTCGAACCACATGTTCCCGACGGCGTTCAGCCCTTCTTCCCACCCCTGTTCCCTGGCGTGGAAAATGCGCGACCTCACCCGAACGGTTTCCTCCGGGGAAAGGGCGCCTTCGAGCAGAACGAATCCGTCCCGTTCCAGTTGATCGAGTTTTTCATTCAGATCATACACCGGGTCTCTCCTTGTACGACGCTGCAAGTTAACGATGCAGTGGTCCGCAGTGGTCCGGGCAGGCCGCCTCGGACCATCGGGGTTGCCAGGCGTTCCGTAAAAACCTTAATAGCCGGGAAGTTCGCTGTCAAGCTTCGAAAGGATAAAGCGGCCGCCGGCGGTACCGGTATGTGAACCGCCGCATGTCCGCGGTCGTGGCGCCCGGCGTGTCCACACGGATCATGCGCTTGCTCACAGGAGCGTAGGCGGCCGTGGGCGCGTGCACGCCCTTGGCGATGAGCACCTGGAAATCGGCGGGGTCCAGGCCAATGCTGGTCATCATGCCCAGGCTCACCGGGACCGTCCGAAGGGACGTCAGGCTGACCGTCAGGCCGCTGTCCGTGGCCACGACCGCGGTCCGCCCCATGTTGAACGCCGTCTTGCCGCCGTGGCGCACCTCGGATTCGGTAAAACGGCCCTCGTGGACACCGAGTACGCGCACTTCCGCCCGGATCGGCGGGCCGTGCCGGTCGTCCGTCTTGCCCCCCATGTCCAGCGCAACCCTGCCTCCTACGCCCGCTGAAACGGCCTGCTCGACGGACCCAGGGTCGTGCAGGCAAAGGAAGGCCTTCACGGCGCCGCGGCCCAGCAGTTCATGGGCGATAAGCGTGCCGTCCGCAGCCGAGCCGCCGCCCACGTTGTCACCCATGTCGAGGAGGCACACGGATCCCTCTCCGTCCAGGGCGGCATCGACCGCGTCTGGGATGGAAACGAACTCGCCAACGAATTCGCCGCGGTGCGCGACCAGGTATCCGGCGAGATCGTCCGCGATGCGTTGGGCCAGATCGGGATCGCCGTCGGTCACGGCGATGAAGGCCGAGCCCATTTCCGGCACGTCCGCGTAGGGAAAGCCGAGGACGATGCTATCGGAAAGGACGCTCTCTTCCTTCAGCCACGCGTCCGCCTTCTCGTAGAGCGGGAGACAGGGCGGCGAGGCCGTGTCCTGGCGCTCGATACCGATGGCTGCGGCCGGAAAGGCGGCGGCCTGCACGGGGCGAACTTCTCCGTGCAGCGTCCGTGCCATGAGCGACGCGGCCTCCAGGCCCCGCTGCTTCTGGTCCAGGTGCGGGTTGGTGCGATAGGCGATGGTGGCGTCGCAAGCCGAGACCATGCGCCGGGACAGATTGGCGTGGGGATCTATGGTGCAGATGATCGGAAGATCCGGCCCGACTTCCCTGCGCAACCGAGACAGCCAGAACCCGTCCAGGTCGTGGTAGTCCGCCCCCTCGCCGGCATTGGCGCCGTGGGGTGCGACGAGCAGGCCGTCGAGCGGCCCGGCGCCTTCGAATTGCTCGAACATCATCGCAATCAGGGCGTCACAGGTGTCTTTCGTGATACGGCCCGACGGCGGGGTGGACGCGTAGAACAGCGGCACGGCGTCGATACGGGCGTCGTCCAACCCCTCGAGGAAACCGCTGATCTCGTGGAATCCGCCCCTGAAGTGACCGGCGACGGCCTCGCCCTCGAGGATCCCGTCCCTCCGGAACAGGTCCAGCGTCGTCGGCGTGTTGCTGAACGTATTGGATTCGTGGATCAGCGAGAGGATGCCCACGCGCAAGGATCGGTACTCCCTGGGTTGAAGATGAACGACCACCGGTCACGACAGGGCAGCGCGCCCGGTTCGCTCGTGCGACAGCGGGTCAATCCACCCGGCTTCGCGAACGGGCAGTTCGCCCCGGCAGATCACGACATCATGTGCTGAAAGGATTTTCTGAACTTGGCCACTTTCGGGTCGATGACTGCGAAACAGTAGGGTTGCCGCGGATTGTTCCGATAGTAGTTGTGGTGGTACGCTTCGGCTTCATAGAACGCCTGGAGGGGCTCTATCTCGGTGACGATCGCGGCGCTCCACAGGTCCGACGCGTCGGCCTCCGTCTTCGAATATTCCGCTGCGCGTCTCTGTTCTTCATCGTGATACAGGATGATCGAACGGTATTGCGTGCCGACGTCCCCGCCCTGTCGGTTGAGTGTGGTCGGGTCGTGTATGTGCCAGAAGATATGCAGGAGATCCGCGTATCCGATGACGGCCGGATCGAAGGTAACCCGCACGACCTCGGCATGGCCCGTGGCACCGGAGCATACGGACTTGTAATCCGGGTTGTCGTCGATTCCACCAGCATAACCGGACACCACGCTCGTTACGCCCTTGACCTGCTCATAGATCGCTTCGAGACACCAGAAGCAGCCACCGCCCAGCGTCGCCGCTTGCGTTTCCTGTGTCATGTCACCGTCCTCCCTTGGGTGAGGGGCCGATCCGTTTTCGTCTGCGTGCTGCCTTCCGCGCTCATCTATGTTCAACCGCGCGGGGTCCTTAATCTGTCTCGCATCTGTCCCGAATGTGGCTCGCACCGTCGCGCCCGGTCATGCTCATCCGCGCTCGTCTTCGTTCAACCGCGCGGGGTCCTTGTTACGCGCATATAGGCAATTACGAAAATGGGTACCGCGAGGGCCAGGAAAATCCAGATCAACGCCCGGTCGTCCTCGACGATGCCGGTCATCGCAAGCAGCGTACTTGCGCCCGCCGCGGGGATGGCCGCCGTGAAGGCGGCAATGATCAGGCAGAAAAGGAGATCTTTAATCATACGTTTCATGAGGCCGGCCGATTCACCAGTTTTCCGTCGACGTAGTCCAGGAGATCCCGTGTGACCGCGCCGTCGGGTTCACGGCCGAAAGCCGCCTCATGGTCCTCCATCAGTCCGGACGGTTCGAACCGCCGTCCTTCGCGCACGGTGCAGCATACGTTTTCGATGTCTTCAATCCGTTCGAGGGGGTTTCCCTTTACCGCCACGAGATCGGCCCGCAGTCCAGGCCGGACCTTGCCGGTCCTGTCGTCGATCCCCAGTACCCGGGCGTTGACTGAAGTGGCCGACCGGAGCGCGTCCACGGCCGGGATACCGGCGTCCGTGTACATGGCGAGTTCGTCATGCACGCTCATCCCAGGGACCAGGTGCGGAAAAGGCGTATCCGTACCCAGCGCGACGGTCACGCCCCGCTGATGGGCCCTGCGCAGGAATCGCTTCAGGTGCGCCATCGCGCCCTGGTATCTACACCTGTATTCCGGCGGTCCGAAACGGCCGGGATACCGCTGCCATATGTCCAGATGGCGGGGGTGGACCCAGATCCTCCGGGCATCGTGGTGGAACGGCCGGTCCAGGATGCGCCCGAGCCGGTCCCAGACCACCAGGGTCGGGTCGATGATCGCGTCCCGCTCCAGGAGCAGGTCGATCATGAGATCGTCTTCCACCTCGGAGGCCGGGCGCCAGGCTACGCCGCAACCGGCCAGGTGTTCGAATTCATCCAGGCCGAGCCGCACGGCGTCCTCCGCGGTCGTCGCCTGCAAATGGGCCACCACGAATTTACCCGAATCATGGGCTGCGTCAACAGCCGCCTTCAGCATCGGCGGTTCCACCCCCGCGTACAGCTTGATCTGGTCCACCCCGGCTTCCGCGTGCCGCCGGACCGAATCGGCGATCTCCCCGGGTGTGCCGTGGGCGCGGCCCAGCTGGGGCCAGTAGACGCTGGGTCCGTCGAGCAGGTGGCCGCAGCACAGGATGGCCGGTCCCGCGGCCAGGTCCCTGGCGTGGCGGTCCCTTTCGCCGAGGATCCACGCCAGGTCGTTGCCCACGTCGCGGATCGTGGTTACCCCCGCGGCCAGGAACGCCGGCCCCATGACGGAGCTGTAGTGGACGTGGGCGTCCATCAGGCCGGGCAGGAGCGTGCAGCCCGGCAGGGCCTCGGTCTCCATTTCGTCAGGGACTTCCCCTAACGGCAGGACCGCGTCGACAAGGCGCCCTTTCACCACAACGGCCACGCCTTCCCGCGTCTCGTCCGAAACGCCGTCCCATAGCCGGTCCGGGGCCAGTGCGTACGTAACGTTCGGGGTGTCGGTGTTCATCGTAATCCCTGTTGTCTGCCGTCAAAGGAAGTGCGGGGAAACCACCGTTAAGCGAGGCGGTCGGCAAGCTATAAATCCCTTGCCCGGAGCGCGTTCCGTCCTTTATTTGATCCCATCGGTAATATCTAATGTCACCGTGGATTCTGTCAAAGGGCTAATGTCCATTCCTCTGAATATCGGCTGGCAACGCATCGTGGACGGCCAGGGTCTTGAAATCGCATTCACCGGCATGTTCATCGTGTTCCTGGCCCTCGCCGCGATCAGCCTCTGCATTGCCATGCTGCCGAAGGTCATGGCTTACGTCGGGGGTATTCTCCCTGAACGGCCGCACGATCCCACCGAACCGGAATCCTCGCGCGACGACGAAGCCGTGGCCGCGGCGGTCGGATTCGCGCTCGACGAAAAAAACAACAACCGGTAACCAGGCCATGCGGGCGGAATAAATGACGATACTGTATGATTTTCTGTCGGCTTCCGGTCTGGCCTCGGCCACGTGGGGTCACGGCGTGATGATCCTGATCGGCATGGTGATGATCGTGCTGGCGATCGCGCGCCGGTACGAACCGTTGCTGCTCGTGCCCATCGGTTTCGGCGTCATGCTCGGCAACATCCCCATGATGGAGGGGGACGGCCACGGGGTTTACGATGAGGGAAGCGTTCTCTATTACATCTATTTCGGCGTCAGGGAAGGCATCTTCCCGCCCCTGATCTTCCTGGGGATCGGGGCCATGACCGACTTCTCGGCCATGCTGTCCAACCCCCGGCTTGTCCTCCTGGGCGCCGCGGCGCAGATCGGCATATTCCTGACACTGCTGGGCGCCATGGCCATCGGATTCACGCCGGCGGAGTCGGGCGCCATCGCCATCATCGGCGGCGCGGACGGTCCCACGGCCATCTTCCTGTCTTCGAAACTGGCGCCCCATCTGCTGTCCATGATTGCCATCGCGTCCTATTCCTACATGGCCCTGGTTCCCATCATCCAGCCGCCCATCATGCGGCTGTTTACCACGCGGCAGGAACGGCTCATCCGCATGGCGCCGCCCCGCGCGGTCTCCCGGCGGGAGAAGATCATCTTCCCCATCGTCGCCTTCTTCGTCGCGGCGATGATCGCGCCGGATTCCATCGTGCTTGTGGGCATGCTATTCTTCGGCAACCTGCTCAAGGAATGCGGCGTCACGGAAAGGCTCGCCAACACGGCCCGCACTTCGATGATCGACATCGTTACCATCCTGTTGGGTTTCTCGGTCGGTGCAAGTACGCAGGCGGCGGCCTTTCTTACGCTGGAGTCGCTCTTCATTTTCGCCCTGGGCGTGGTGTCTTTCTGCATCGCGACGAGCGGTGGCGTGCTCTTCGCCAAGTTCATGAACCTGTTCGTAAAAGACAAGATCAACCCGCTGATCGGCGCCGCGGGCGTCTCCGCCGTGCCTATGGCGGCGCGGGTAGCCCAGGTGGAAGCACACCGGGAGGACCCGAGGAATTTCCTGTTGTTTCACGCCATGGCGCCCAACGTGGCGGGCGTCCTCGGATCCGCCATCGGGGCCGGTATTCTCTGGTCGGTACTGGTGGGCATGTGAGCATGGGCTAAAAAAAACCGGTACCCCTGGCACGTAGATTCTACGTAGAATCAATGCAGGTCCAGTTTGCGCGGGCATCGAGCGAGCACATTACCCCAAACGAAGGAACCAACGTGAAAAAGAAAGTCAATTTCATGTGTACCACGTTCCGGGACGGATTTCAGTCCGTCTACGGCGCGCGCGTATTTACGCGGGACTTCATGCCCGCCGTGGAAGCGGCTCGGCACGCGGGCATCGAATACTTCGAGGCCGGCGGCGGCGCGCTGTTCCAGTCGCCCTATTTCTATTGCAACGAAGACGCCTTCGAACGGATGGACGCCATCCGGGAGGCGGTGGGTCCGGACGCCAATCTGCAGACGCTGTCCCGGGGCGTCAACGTGGTCGGACTGGATTCGCAGCCCAGCGACATCATCCGCCTGCACGCGGAGTTGTTCAAAAAACACGGCATGACGACCATACGGAATTTCGACGCGCTGAACGACGTGGAGAACCTGGTGCACAGCGGGAGGTGCATCACCGAAGCCGGCCTGAAGCACCAGGTGTGCGTCACCGTCATGGAACTCCCGCCGGGGTGTTCGGGCGCCCACGACGCGGCGTTCTACACGGAGACGTTCCGGAAGATTCTCGACGCCGGCATTCCCTTCGACTCGGTGTGTTTCAAGGACGCATCGGGCACGGCCGTGCCCTCCAAGGCGTACGAATCCGTCAAGGCCGCCCGGAAGTTGCTGCCCGAGGGGACCTGGATCCATTACCATACCCACGATACGTCCGGCATCGCCGTCGCGGCGTACCAGGCGGCGCTCGAAGCCGGCGCCGACGCCATCGACCTGGCCTTCGCGCCGGTATCGGGCGGCACCTCCCAGCCCGACATCCTCGTCATGTGGCACGCGCTCCGGGGCACGGAATACGATCTGGACATCGATCCCGATGGCGTGCGGGAAGCGGCGGAGGTCCTGAAGGAGTGTATGGAGGACTACTTTCTGCCCCCCGAGGCCGTGGCCGTCGAACCTCTGCTCCCCTGGAGCCCCATGCCGGGCGGAGCACTGACCGCCAACACGCAGATGCTCAGGGACAACGGCATCATGGACCGTTATCCCGCCATCATCAAGGCCATGAGCGAGGTTCTACTTCCAGCAGGCCTTCAACAACGTGATGATGGGCCCCTGGAAGAAGATTGCCGAAGACTACGGGCGCATGGTCCTGGGCTATTTCGGCAGGACGCCCGTGCCCCCGGACCCGGTGGTCGTGAACATCGCCTCGGAGCAACTTGGCCTTCCGCCCAACCGGCGGCCGGTGCTGGAACTCAACGACAACGATCCGAAGAAGGGCGTCGAAGCGGCGCGCAGCGTGCTCAAAGAAGCCGGGATCGAGGACACGGACGAGAACGTCTTCATCGTCGCGGCATGCGGCGATCGGGGTCTGGCCTTCCTCAAGGGCGAGGGGTTCATCGGGGTCCGGAAGAAGACCCCGCAGGATGAGGAAGAGCTGCAGGAGGACGCGCTCTCGGCGACGGACGGTCCCCGCGGATACCAGGTGACCGTCAACGGCCGGAGTTATGCGCTGCGCATCGAAGGAAAGACGGCGATCGTGAACGGCAAGGCCTATGAAGTCGACCTGCAGCCCGATATGTCCGAGGCCGCGTCGGAGGCGGCGGAACGGACCGGGACCACGCCGGTCATCGCGCCGATCCCCGGAAAAGTGCTCAAGGTGGCGGTCACCCCGGGGCAGACCGTGGAAGAAGGAGACGTCATCGTGGTCCTGGAAGCCATGAAAATGGAAATGGAGGTCACCGCCGACGTCGCCGGGACCGTGACCCATGTCACCATAAACCCTGGGGTCCAGGTAATCGCGGGCCAGACGCTGGCCTACCTGGGTTAAATACATCTGTGGCCGGTCTATGCCTGGAGCGTCCAATGGCCGGATTCCTATCGAACCGACTCCGGTTAGTAAAGCGTTTTTCGAGCGCGGCACACATCTTGCACCTGGCCATTGCCAGCGGCCTGGTGTTCACCGCCTTTCCCGTCTTCTCCCAATCCCCGGCAACCGGTCCCTTCATGCAGCGGGACCAGTTCCCGGTCAGAATGTTGTTCCTCGGTCTCCGTCCCGATACCGGGGACCTCCTTCCCCGGCGGTCGGTCCGCTGGGCCGTTCGGCTGGACTACGCCAATACGTACGCGAGCACCTTTCCCGTGGGCGATACCCTGATCGCCGATGACTATTACCAGGCCGCGCCGGCGAACGAATACAGGCTGTTCGTAGATACGGAGTCCCTGCGGGTATCGGTGGACCTGGACTGGCGGATCGCGTCGAGCCTGCAGATCGGCGCGACCATGCCCTTCCTAAAGCACGACGGCGGTTTTCTGGACGGCGTGGTGGAAGGTTTCCACGGAATGTTCAGACTGTCCAATGGAGGCAGGGAGTGGGCGCCGCAGAACGACTACGGCGTATTTGTCGTGCGGGACCGCCGCTTCTGGATCAGGAGCGTGGAGTCCTCCGGTTTCCGGCCGGGAGATCTGGTGCTCCGGGTGAAGACACCGCTCTATCGGGACGGCGGGGAACTCATCCTGTCCTTTGCCGGAGCGGTGAAGCTTCCCACGGGAGACCTGGAGACACTGACCGGCAGCGGAGGTACGGATATCCAGGCGTCGATGTTCGCAACCTGGCGGCCCGAGCAGCACCTGGTCTTTCACGCCAACCTGGCCCACACCCGGCTGGGCATGGCTACCCGGGGCGAAGGATTCCCCCTGCGATCCATTTCGACGCTCGTTCTGGCTTTCGAATACCGGACCAGGGGCCGGCTCGCTGCACTGGTCCAGACGCAGGTCAATGTCGGCCCCTTTCCCGGCAGCAAGCTGGGTCCACTGAACCGCACGTCCATCGAGGCGACCGCCGGCGTGCGGTACGCCATGTCCCAGTCCCTTTCGCTCGATCTGGGCGTGACTGAAAACCTCAGCCAGTACCAGAACACCCCCGACGTCGGTTTACATGTCGGGATCATTTGGAATACGCCCTGGCTGTTCGGGTTCAGAGGGGATCGCCATGAGAAGTAAGCGGCGCCGGATGCTTTTCAACTCCCACGGACGGCTGGGCGTGGCCGACCTGGATGCCGCAGGCGCGGCCGGCAGGGAAGAGGCCGTGGGCGTGGCCGACCTGGATGCCGCGGGCGGCACGTCGGTCTGGTATCCAGTACTGGATGTCCCGGGCATGTCCAGTTGGGGCTGGGGGCCCGTCTTCGAAGACCGCCGCAGGGTGATCCTTTCCAGCTACGAACCCGGAAAGGCCTGGGAAGGCAACGTGCGGGTCCACCTCTGGATATACGACCTGGACGAGGACCGCCTGCTCGAGGAGATCGCCCTCAGGAACCGGCCCGCGCCGTTCATGGGTTGTACTCATATCCTGCCGGGTGAGGAACGTCTCGTGATGAACCCCATCATCGAAGGGAAACAGCGCATCTGGACCATGGACCTGGACGGATCCGATCCGCAGGAGATCACGGGCGCCGAGGATGGGTTCGTCTACTGCGTGCAAATCAGTCCGGACGGCCGCAAGTTCGCCTATCATTCGACCTTCCTGGCCGGCCGGGACAGCTACTGCATATTCGTTTCGGACCTGGACGGGAGCAACCGGATCGAGATCGCGGCGGGGCCGAACCACCTGTATTTCGGGCCCATGTGGTCGCCGGACGGGCGGTGGCTCATCTACCAGGACTGCCATTATCCCGACGATCCGGGACATGACTGGGCCGACCTCTGCCTCGGCAGCCCCGACGGCCACGACGGCGCGATGCACCGGAAGGTCACGACGGGCCAGCGCCAGTGGTTTGCCACGTCCTATGGAGACCCCGAATCCCGGGGCAGTGGATCAAACATCGCCCAGTGGACCCCGGACGGGAGACACGTAACCTACACGCGGGCCGAGCCTGGTTCCCGGACGGCCTGGCCGTACCAGGCGCAACGGCCGGACACCGACCATTTCAACCGGGACTACTATCCTGAAGAGGCCCGTGGCGGCACCGCCATCTGCCTGCTCGACCCTTTCACGGGCGAGGAAACCGAGTTCATACCCTATGAATCGCGCGTATGGAACTTCCGATCGGCCTGGTCTGCGGACGGCGCCCTGTTCGCCTACTGCCGCGCCGAGGTGGGTTCACCGAGCGCTATCTGGCTGGTAGATGCCGATGGCGGTAATGCGCGCATGCTAACGGACGGGTACGAGCACCTGGGTGCGGATCACCCGGTGTGGGTAGGGTAGAGGCTGATTCCCGGCAGGGACAATTCCTAGCTGATTCCCGGCAGGGACAATTCCAACATGAAGAGGGGCTGGACGAGGTCCGTCTGGCGGGGTCTGGCTGGCGGGGTCTGGCTGGCGGGGTCTGGCTGGCGGGGTCTGGCCAGGCCCCATGCCGGTACCGATGTCGAGGCCATCGTCTGATTCGTCCGGATGGCCGAAATTCGGGCAGTTGCCGCCCGGAACCTCACACGTATGTCAGCCAGCCGTGGGTATCTTCCCTCGCACCGGAGGTAATCGCGAAGAACCGGTCCTGGATCTCCTTCGTGACCGGACCGCGGGAACCGTCTCCGACGGTGATGCGGTCGATGGAACGGACCGGCGTCACTTCCACGGCGCTGCCCACGAAGAACACCTCGTCGGCAATGTAGAGCATTTCGCGGGGAATATCCTGCTCGACGACCTCGAATCCGGCGTCCTGCGCGAGCGTCATGACCGAGTTGCGCGTGATGCCGCCCAGGACCGAGGCCGCCAGGCTGTTCGTGATGACACGGCCTTCTTTCACGACGAAGATGTTCTCGCCGCTGCCTTCGCTGATCAGCCCATCGGTATTGAGGGCAATACCCTCGCTGTACCCGTTTTCGATGGCCTCCATGCGGATCAACTGGGAGTTCAAATAGTTCCCGCCGGCCTTCGAAAGGGCGGGGTGGGTATTCGGCGCGGGCCTTGTCCAGGAGGAGATGCACACGTCGACGCCGTTTTCCATTACGTCGTCGCCGAGGTAGGCGCCCCAGTTCCAGGCGCCGATGGCCACCTCCACGGGACAGCCGGATGGTTCCACGCTAAGCAGGCCGTAACCGCGGTAGACCACGGGGCGGACGTAGCAGGCGGAAAGGTTGTTCGAGCGGATGGTCTCGAGGATGGCCTCGTTGATTTGCTCCGTGGAATAGGGGATCTCCACCCGGTAGATCTTGCAGGAATCGAAGAGCCTGTCCGTGTGTTCCCGGAGCCGGAATAACGCGGGCCCCTTATTGGTTTCGTAACAGCGCATGCCTTCGAAGAAGCTCGAACCGTAATGCACCACGTGGGACAATACGTGGATCTTCGCGTCTCGCCAGGGTACCAGTTTCCCATTGAACCAGATAAATTCGGCCTCCGGCAGGGTGGCCATGCTCGGTCTCCTTTCTACGGTTCGTTACGCGCCAGACAATCTGGCGCAAACTAGAGGGCGAATCCCCCGTTGTCAAGGGCAAAAGGCCTTGACACCCTCTTCGCCAATTCCCTAGCTTACGCCATGACGAAACCGGAAAATGACACGGCATTCATGCGCCAGGCGCTGGACCTGGCGGCGCAGGGATCAGGCCGGACCAGTCCCAACCCCATGGTGGGCTCGGTGGTCGTCCGCGACGGCGTTGTCGTGGGCCGGAGTTATTACCGTGAATACGGCGGGCGGCACGCCGAGCCTCAGGCGCTTGAGGAGGCCGGTGACCGCGCACGCGGGGCTGAGTTGTACGTCACCTTGGAGCCCTGCTGCCACCAGGGCAGCACGCCGCCGTGCACGGATGCGATCATCGCATCGGGCGTCGCCCGGGTCCACGTCGCCATGACCGATCCGGACCGGCGCGTTTCCGGCAAAGGGATCGAACGGCTGCGCGCGGAGGGCATAAAGGTGGAGACGGGCCTCCTTGAAGCGGAAGCCCGGGAGTTGAACACGGCCTATGTACACCACCGGACAACAGGTCGGCCCTTCGTGCTGCTCAAGCTGGCCCAGACGCTGGACGGCCGGATTGCCACGAGGAACGGCCATTCGCAATGGATCACCGGGGAGGCCGCGCGGGAACGGGTCCACCTGATGCGCAGCCGGGCGGACGCCGTGCTCGTGGGCATCGGCACCGTGCTGGCGGACGATCCGCGGCTAACGGTCCGCCACGTGGAAGGCCGCCAGCCCCGCCGCATCGTGCTCGACAGCCGCGGCAGGATCCCGTTGGACGCACGGATATTGAACGGCGAAGCGCCGGCGACCATCTGCGTGACGAAGGCGGCGTCGGCCGACCGGATCGCCGGGCTGAAACAGGCGGGCGCCGAGGTGCTCGTCGTGGAAGGCGAGGATGGTATCGTCCCGGTGGAACCGCTTAAAACGGCACTGGGCAAGACCGGGATCACAACCTTAATGGTGGAAGGCGGAAGCCGCGTGGCCGCTTCCTTCCTGCGGGAACGAGCTGTCGACCGGATCGCCTGTTTCGTAGCACCGCGCATCCTGGGCGCCGGGATCCCCTCGATCGACGGCTTGAAACTGGATGATCTATCGAAGGCGATCGCCCTGGGCGACCCGCGGGTGGAGCAACTGGGCGGGGATTTCCTTGTCACGGGAACGCCGGAATACGCCCGGTGAATCAAAGGCATACCGCCTGGCGCGCAGCAGGATACGCGGAGCAGGATACGCGGAGCAGGATACGCGGAGCAGGATACGCGGAGCAGGATACGCAGAGCAGGATGCGCGCAGCAGGATGCGCGGAATAAGATGCACCAAATAGAGTACACGGAGTTTGATCCATGTTCACTGGAATCATCGAAACCACGGGTTCTGTAAAGGACCTCGAACAGCGTGCCGGAGGCCTGAAGCTGACTGTGGAGGCGCCGTCCATGGCGCCGGACTTCGAGCAGGGCGCAAGCATCGCCGTCAACGGGGTCTGCCTGACCGTCGTGGATCACGGAGATGAGGCTTTCTCCGTGGAGATCGTGCCCGAGACGGTCTCCCGGACGACCTTCGGGGAGCTACGGGCCGGGCACCGGGTCAACCTGGAGCGGCCGTTGCGTCTGTCGGACCGCCTGGATGGTCACCTGGTGCAGGGCCATGTGGACGGCGTGGGGCGGATCGCGGCGCTTGAAGAACGGGGCAACAGCCTGTGGTACGAGGTGGAAATCCCGGCCGGCCTGACCCCCTTCGTCATCGAGAAAGGGTCCATCGCGCTGGATGGAATAAGCTTGACAATCGCCGGTCTGGCGGGTAATTTGGCAGCCGTATCGATCATACCGCATACCGCATCGATCACGACGTTCGGGAGCAGGCAGATCGGTGACGGGGTAAACATAGAAGTGGACATGATCGGCCGGTACGTCGCGTCCCTTTTGCATACCGGCCGGAACACTCATCCCGATGAGAACCCGGGTGTTTCACCCATCACCGAAGCCTGGTTGAGAGAGAAGATGTAGGTCGGCAGGCCCGGAGGCGGACCGAGTACTTACCGGGACGCACGCTGTCCGGGCAACCGAAAACACGATTGAACTCCATGTCGTCCCCCTTTAGCACTATCCCGGAAGCCATTGAAGAAATCAAGGCCGGGCGCATACTGATTGTCATCGACGACGAAGACCGCGAAAACGAAGGCGATTTCATCATGGCCGCCGAAAGAACGACTCCGGCGGCCATTAACTTCATGGCCCGGTACGGTCGTGGACTGATCTGCCTTCCGACCACGCGCGAACGCCTGGAAGAATTGAAGGTGCCCGCCATGGTCGGCGAAGAGGTCAACACGGCCCTGCTGGGTACGCGCTTCACCGTCTCGGTCGACGCTGTCAACGGCACCACCTCGGGCATCTCGGCGGCGGACCGCGCCGAGACGGTAGGGGTGTTCGTCCGTCCGGGCAGCAAGCCTGAGGACCTGGCGCGGCCGGGCCATATCTTTCCGTTGCAGGCCTTCGACGGTGGCGTGTTGCGAAGAGCCGGGCATACGGAGGCCACCGTCGACCTGGTAAAGCTGGCCGGTCTCTATCCGGCCGGCGTGCTCTGCGAGGTCATGGACGACGACGGGTCCATGGCCCGTCTGCCCCGGCTGGTCGAGATCGCGAACGACCATGGCCTGAAGATCATAACCATCAAGGACCTGATCG
>CAZZNP010000006.1:23206-32523 GCA_964655785.1 uncultured Gemmatimonadota bacterium | reverse complement strand
GAGTACCGCCGGAGCAGCGAGAAACTCGTCAATCGGGTAGTCACGACGACTATGCCCAGCAAGTACGGGGATTTCGAGTCCCATCTGTACGAAGACGGGTTGACCGGCGACCACCACGTCGCCCTGGTCAGGGGAAGCGTGGACGGCGAGCGGAACGTGCTTGTCCGCGTGCATTCCCAGTGTCTCACGGGAGACGTGTTCGGGTCCATGCGATGCGACTGCGGCGATCAGTTGCAGCAGGCGCTGAAACGTATCGCCGCCGAGGGATGTGGCGTGTTGCTGTACATGCGCCAGGAGGGACGGGGCATCGGTCTGGCCAACAAGCTAAGGGCCTACGCCCTGCAGGATCAGGGCCACGATACGGTGGAAGCCAACCAGGCGCTGGGCCTGCCCGTGGACGCGCGCGACTATGGGATCGGTTCCCAGATCCTGGCGGACCTGGGCCTTACCACGATCCGGATCATGACCAACAACCCGTCCAAACGGTTCGGGATCGAAGGTTACGGCCTCCAGGTTACCGAACGCGTCCCGCTGCAGACTTCGCCGAACCGGCACAACGTGGGTTATCTCAAGACCAAGCGCGGAAAGCTGGGTCACCTGCTCGATCTCGATGAGCCGCCGGACGACGTAGGGTTCGACAGCCTGTTATGACGTTGGGATAACGACGGGCAGGGAGCGAGAACGTGACGAACACCATTGAAGGCAGCCTGGTGAACGGTGCGAACGACC
This sequence comes from uncultured Gemmatimonadota bacterium, assembly GCA_964655785.1. Lineage (GTDB taxonomy): Bacteria > JAAXHH01 > JAAXHH01 > JAAXHH01 > JAAXHH01 > JAAXHH01. The sequence goes on along the minus strand of CAZZNP010000006.1, from coordinate 31,794 downwards.
GGTACGGCATCGTGGCCAGCCGTTTCAACGGCTTCATTACGGACTCCCTGCTCAAAGGCGCGCTGGACGGGCTTCTTCACCATGGCGTAGACGAAGACCGTATCGACGTGGTGTGGGTACCCGGCGCCTTCGAGATCCCGCTGGCGGCACGAAAGATGGCGGCAAGCGGAAGCTACGAAGCCGTGATCTGCCTGGGATGTGTCATCCGCGGCGAGACGTCCCATTTCGATTACGTGGCCGGGGAAGCCGCGAAGGGCATTGCCGAAGCCGCCAGGGACACCGGGGTGCCGGTGATCTTCGGCGTGCTGACCACGGAAAACCTCGAACAGGCAGCCGAACGCGCGGGTCCGATGGAAGACAACCGGGGTCGGGAAGCCGCCCTGGCTGCACTGAGAATGGCGGACTTGATGCGCAGGTTAGACGGACCGGGCGGAACGGACGGGCAAGACCAGCCAGGTCTGCCCGGCGGGCAGGACGGACCGGGCGGTCCGAGGGCTCCGGAGTGAATGCGCGCGCGGGGGAACGTCGCCTGGGCCGTGAGCTGGCCCTGCAGTCGCTTTACCTCGCCGAACAGACCGGAGACGATCCCGGCAAGTCCCTGGCCAGGCTGCCCGGGTGGTCTTTGGCTTCGCGGGACGCCCGGCGTTTCGCAGAATCCCTGGTCGATCAGCTCCGCCGGCACGAAGAGACCGTGAACGAATACATCGACGCGGTGGTGCGGCACTGGGACAGGGACCGCGTGGCCCGCATCGACGACTGCATCCTCCGGCTGGGCGCCTGCGAACTCATCGCCTTTCTTGATATTCCGACGGCGGTTTCGATCAACGAAGCGATCGAACTGGCCAAGAAATACAGTACGGAACAGTCCGGCGGGTTCGTCAATGGCGTCCTGGACGCCGTAGCCGCGAGACACCTGGCGGCGACGGAAGAGGTCTGATCCCGCCAGGACGGAACATGTTTGATCCCGCCTGCAGGCAAACCAGCGTATACACAGGAATGAACCCTCAACGTGCGATACGGCATTCTGTCCGACATACATGGGAACCTGGAAGCGCTGGATGCCGCACTCGGAGCTCTTGCCGATGAACGTATCACCCGGTACCTCTGTCTGGGCGACATCGTCGGGTACGGCGCCAATCCCAACGAGTGTCTCGAACGCATTGCCGGGCTGACGTCGGGCGTGATCGCCGGCAATCACGACCATGCCGCCATCGGCAGACTGGACATCGCCACGTTCAACCAATACGCGGCGGTGGCGGCCTTGTGGACGCGGAGGCAGCTTACGCCCGGCGGCCGGCGCTACCTGGGCGCATTGCCCTACACCCTGCGGAACGATGATCTTTTCGGCGTCCACGCGAGCCCGGCCAACCCGGAGGACTGGATCTACCTGACTTCGCTCCGGCTGGCGGACGAAGCCTTCGATGCGATGTCCGGCGATACCGCGCTCTGCGTATTGGGCCATACCCACACGCCGGGGATATACGAGAAGCGGACCGCGGACGGCCGAAGCAGCCAGATCGCGGCGGCGACGCTCGAGATCGAACCGGGATACAGGTACATCGTGAACGTGGGCAGTGTTGGCCAGCCGCGGGACGGGGATCCACGCGCGGCTTATTGCGTGTTCGACACGATGGAGAAAAAGATCGAGATAAAGCGGATTGAATATGACCTTGAAACCGCGCAGCGGAAGATTCGCGCCGCCGGCCTGCCGGAAATGCTCGCCGAGCGGCTCGAATTCGGCCGGTGAAAGAGGAAGTCCATAACATGGCTGTGCATCGCGTTGTATCCATGATCGGCATGGCGGCAGCGTTTATCGTGTCGCTGGCCGTATATACCAAGACCATCGCGCCCACCGTGCCCTTCTGGGACGGGGGCGAATTCATCGCGGCATCCTATATCCTGGGCATACCCCATCCGCCGGGATCACCGCTCTACATCCTGATCGGTCGCCTGTTCACCTTGCTGCCCGACCTGGGCCTGGGCATCGCCTGGCTGGTGAATTTCTCTTCGTGCCTGTTCAGCGCGCTGACGGTGACGGCCGTCTACCTGGTCATCGTGAAGGCGGTTACGCTCAACCGGAACCGTGATGGACTGTCCCTCCAGGAAAATATCGTAGTCTGCTGCAGCGCGCTGACCGGGGCGCTCCTGCTTGCTTTTTCCGATACCTTCTGGTTCAACGCTGTCGAAGCCGAGGTCTATGCGCTCTCCATGCTGATCATGATGGGGTGCACCTGGCTGATCCTTCACTGGGTCGAAAACCACGAGCAAAACGGCAGCGAGCGGTATCTCTTCCTGGTCGCCTATCTGGCTTTTCTCGGCATCGCCGTGCACATGTTCACCATGCTGGTCCTGCCCGCCGCGTTTCTGTGCGTAGTCTATACGGACAAGGTCGTTCGAACGAACAAGAAACTGATCCTGTTGTGCGCCGTCATCGGCCTGATCCTGTTCAGTGTCGTGGCCTCCATCGACGTCTTCTTGCTCACGGTGCCGATCGCCATTGCCGGCCTGGTCCTTACCAGGGGACGGCTGCCCTGGGGTTTCCCGGCGCTGGCATTTGTCCTGTCCGTCGCCCTGTTGTTCTTCGGACTGGATGAAATCGGGGCGTACAACGGACTTCCGCTGCTCGTGATCGGTGGCTTCGAGGCTACCTGGGGAACGGTCATGTTCAGCGTGGCGCTGGTGAGCCTGGCCCTCGCGCTGGTCTCTGCTACGGCCCACGATCCTGGCAGGTACAAGTGGCCTTTCTGGCTCATCGTGCTCAGTCTCGCCGTGTTGGGATACTCCGTGAACTTCTACGTGCCGATCCGGGCGGGACAACAGCCGGTGATCAACGAGAATGACCCGTCGAACTGGAAGAACTTCGAGGGATTCCTGGAGCGGAAGCAATACGGACAGGAAAGCATGCTCGAATCGATGTTCAATCGCAAAGGCAGCTGGTCGTCCCAGTTCGGCAACGGGGAGAACATGGGGTTCTGGCGATTCTTTTCCCGGCAGTTCAGCGATCCCGGTTTTCCCTACTGGCTCCTCCCCGTCCTGCTGATCGCCCTGGGCGCCGTCACCCAGGCGGAGCGCGACCGTCGAAGCATCCTGTTCCTCGGTGGGATGCTGCTCACGTGCAGTATAGGGCTCATCCTGTATATGAATTTCTCGGATGGATCCCGGGGCATACAGCGCGAGGTGCGAATCCGGGACTACTTCTATACGCCGGCCTTCGTCTATGCCGCGGTGCTGATGGGAATCGGCGTCCGGTCTCTGCTGGCCCAGATCGCGATGTGGCTGGAACGCCTGCAGCTGCCCGTGGAAAGGACCACCGCGGGGATTGCCATGCTGACGGTCGCCCTGCCGCTCGTGCCTTTCACCTATCACTACGAATCCCACTCGCGCGAGGGAAACTACATCCCCTACGACTACGCGTACAATATGCTGCAGTCCTGCGACGAAAACGGCCTCATCTTCACCAACGGCGACAACGACACCTTCACGCTCTGGTTCCTTCAGGAAGTGGAAGGCCTGCGAAAGGACGTGCGGGTGATCAATCTGAGCCTGCTCAACACGGACTGGTACATCAAGCAGCTGAAATACCAGGAGCCCCGGGTGCCGATCACGCTGACCGACGAGACCATCGAGACTTTGACCGTACAGCCCTGGGACGACAGGGAGGTTGAGATCTCCGGGTTGACGTGGACCGTGCCGAGGGCCGGTACCCTCGGGGAAGACATCGGATACCTGAGGGTGCAGGACCTGATGATCCTGCACATCCTGGATGAGAACGACTGGGACAAACCGGTCTTCTTCGCTGTGACCGTCTCGCCGGAGAACGACGTGGGGCTGGACGATTACCTGCAGCTGGAAGGCATGGTATGGCGGGTCGTCCAGGACCCCAACCCCGACCTCATGGACCTCGACAGGACCCGGCACAATCTATGGAACGTCTATCAGTACCGAGGCATTGCGGATCCGGAGGTATACAAAGACCGGCAGGTCCGCACCCTCCTGCAGAATTACACCGTGTCCTTCCATCAACTGGCGCTCAACCGCTGGCGAAGGGGAGAGTTCGACCAGGCGATCGAAGCCATCGAGAAGTACCTGGAGTATGACATCACCAACGGGGTCCTTGAAAAACTGATGCTCATCCAGTTCAACGCCGACAAGGGCGAGTTCGCCGATGTCGAGCCCCTTGCGTACGAACTGGCCGATGAATACAAGACCTTCGACGGCTATACGGCGCTGGGTCAGGCCATGCGGAGACAGGGCCTCTTCGATGAGGCCATCGCCGTTCTTGAACGAGGCGTGGCGGCTTTTCCCGCATACACCGCGGGTTACGAACAACTGGTTAACCTCTACTACCGGCAGGAAGACACGAACCGCATGCTGGAGACCCTGGAAAAGTGGCGGGTAATCGCACCGGAAGATTCGGTCGTTCAGGCCATGATCGAGGATCTCGAGGAGGCCGGCGACGCAAGCGGTCCCTAGCGGTCCGGGTCCGGCGTCCGGGCTTCTGGGTCTCCATCGGCCGCCGCGGCCGCCGGTCAGTCTCTGCCGCCGGTCCGGGGTTTTTCACTGGTTCAGCCAAATGCGCATTCTGGTCGTCAACTGGAGGGATATCCGCAACCCGGAAGCGGGTGGCGCCGAAGTCCACCTGCACGAGACCTTCTCGCGTATCGCCGAATGGGGTCACCAGGTCACTTTGCTTTGCAGCAGATTCCCCGGCGCGGAGGAATCCGAGCAGATAGGCGGGATCGAGGTCATCCGTCTCGGCGGGAAGTGGACGTTCAACCTGACCGTACCGTGGCACTATCGCAGGCGCCTGAGTCACCGGTCCTTCGACGTAGTAATCGAGGACATCAACAAGATCCCGGTCCTGCTGCCCTGGTTCGTGAACGGTCCCCCGGTGATGGTCCTGCTGCACCATCTTTTCGGGGCCACGTTCTACCGTGAAACAAACCCCGTGCTCGCGACCTACCTGTATCTCATGGAACGCCTGATTCCCCGCGTGTACCGGCGTTGCCTCTTCGAGGTGGTTTCCGAAAGCACCCGGGACGAGCTCGTCGGGATGGGGGTCGCCAAAGACCGGATCAGCGTCGTGCACAATGGCCTTGATGCCGGGATCATCGATGCGCCGGCCGATTCGGACAGAAAGGAACCCGGCCTGGTCATATACCTTGGCCGGCTCAAGAAGTACAAGAACGTGGATCATCTGATCCAGGCCATGGCGATCGTTCGCGAAGCGGTCCCCGACGCGCGTCTGATGATCGTGGGCACGGGAGACAGGCGGCCCGCCCTCGAGGCATTGGTCCGTTCCATGGGCCTGGGCGAAGCGGTGCATTTCACGGGGTATGTTTCCGCAGAAGATAAAGTGCGCCTGCTGACCCGCGCCGAAGTGGCGGCCTGTCCCTCGAGCAAGGAGGGATGGGGCATCACGGTGATCGAGGCCAATGCCCGCGGCGTCCCGGTCGTGGCTGCCCGGGTACCCGGACTCCGTGACGCCGTGGTCGGTGGAGAAACGGGCGTGCTGGTCCCGCCCGGGGACCGGAAGGCCATGGCAAGCGCGTTGATCGGTCTGCTGCGCAACCGGGAAGAGCGCGAACGGCTTGCCGGAAACGCGCGGGAGCGAAGCAGAATGTATACGTGGGAGAATACGGCCCGGCTGACGCTGCGGGTGATCCGGCGTTCGATGGATGAAAGCGCCGATGCCGCGTGACGTGACGACCCGGGAAGAACGGATGGCAGGGAGGAGAAGATGGACATATCCGTCGTTGTACCCCTGTTCAACGAGGCGGAAAGCCTGCCGGAACTCCACGACCGTATCACGGCGGCCCTGGAGGCGTCTGGAAAGTCCTTCGAGGTGCTCTATATCGATGACGGAAGCCGTGATGCATCCTTCGAGACGATTCGCCGTCTCCGGGAGAACGACGACCGGGTCAGGGCTGTCCGGTTCCGCCGCAACTATGGGAAGTCGGCGGCGCTGGCCGTCGGTTTCGAAGCGAGCCGTGGCGATACCGTCGTCACGATGGACGCCGACCTGCAGGACGATCCCGCGGAAGCGCCCGGCATGGTCGACCTGCTGGACGAAGGCTACGACCTGGTCTCCGGCTGGAAGAAAACCCGGAAGGATCCCCTGTCAAAGCGTATCCCCTCGAAGCTGTTTAACCGGGTCACTGGCATCGTCAGCGGTCTGCGGCTGCATGATTTCAACTGCGGACTGAAAGCCTACCGGCGGGAGGTCGTGGAGACCATCCCGGTCTATGGAGAACTCCACCGTTACCTGCCGGTACTTGCGCACTGGGCCGGTTTCCGCGTGACGGAAATGCCGGTGTTGCACCATCCGAGGAAGCACGGACACAGCAAGTTCGGCCTGGGACGGTTCACCCACGGCTTCTTCGACCTGTTGACCGTGTATTTCGTTTCCAATTTCACCCGCCGCCCCCAGCATCTCTTCGGCTCATTCGGCCTGCTGGCCTTCGGAGCCGGTTTCGCCATCGCGCTCTACCTGTCCTGGCTCTGGTTGAGCGGAGTAGGTATCGGGACCCGTCCCCTCCTGCTGTTCTCCGTACTCCTGATGGTCCTCGGCATCCAACTGGTCTCCATGGGGTTGATTGCGGAAATGATCGCCCACCAGGCCCGGCGCACGGAAGACTACGCCGTACGGGAACAGTTGGATTGATGTTATGTCAAGCTCCCGACACGGCCGCATCTGTTTCTTCGGCACCTATGAACGCGATTATCCGCGCAACCGGACGCTCGTTGAAGGCCTGAAGCGATCCGGCTGGGAGGTGCTGGAGTGCCATGTGCCCCTCTGGGAGAAGGAACGGGACAAGACCGGCAGGTACCTGGGCCCTTTCTCGCTTCTTCTGCGCGCGATCGAACTGAAACTCGCCTGTCTCCGACTGTTGCTCAAGTACGTCTTCACGGTCGGCCGCTACGACGTCATGCTGGTCGGATACATCGGTCATTTCGACATGCCGCTGGCGTGGATGCTCACCCGGTTTCCACGACGGCCTCTCGTCTTCAGCCCGCTGATCTCTCTTCACGACACCCTGGTCGACGACCGCCGGTCCTTTGCGGACGGCACGGCCATGAGCCGCTTCCTGCGCTGGGTGGACCACCAGGCCTGCGCGAAAGCGGACCTGGTGCTGCTCGACACGGAAGCCCACATCGACCACTTCGTGCGTACATTCAAGCTGCCGCGACACCGATTCTCACGTGTTTTCGTCGGCGCCGTAGAGCCGGATGACGGGCAGGAAGGTCCGGAGGGCGTAGGCGGTTCGGCCGGCAAGGGTGACGCGGGCGACGTGGACGGTTTGGTCGGGTCAGAGGGCGTAGGCGGTTCGGCCGGCAAGGGCGTCGCGGGCGACGTGGACGGTTTGGTCGGGCAGGAGGGCCTGGTCGGGTCGGAAGGCGTAGGCGGACCGGTTCTCTCCAAAGATCCGCCGTTCAGGGTCTTGTTCGTCGGCAAGTTCATCCCGCTGCACGGCTTGCCGTTCATGATGGAAGCGGCGAACCGTCTGAAGGACGTACCGGATATCGTCTTCCATTTCGTCGGGTCGGGACAACTGACGGACGAAATACACGACACCGCGCAGAGATTGGACCTGAAAAACGTACGCTTCACCGATTGGATTCCCTACGAGCAAATCCATCGGTTCCTGCAGGGATGGGGCGTTTGTCTGGGGATTTTCGGAACGTCGGGCAAGGCGGCCCGCGTGATTCCTGGCAAGGTGTTCGTGGCGCTCTCGGCCGGCGTGGCAGTTATCACAGCGGACACACCGGCCATTCGGGAACTGTTGACCGACGGGGAAAGCGCATTGCTGTGCCGGCGCGGAGACCCGGAAGCGCTCGCGGACGCCATCCGCAGGCTGCATGGGGACCGCGAACTGCTGCGCAGGATTGCGGAAGGCGGCAGCAGGGTCTACCTGGAGAAGGCTTCTGTGCGGCAGGTCGGCCGGACCGCGTCCACTGTGCTGGAGAAATTGTTAAAGGGCGGCGTCAATACCTTTCGATAGCGCAGAAGCTGGGCCCTATTCGTCCAGATCCTTCAACATGACCACGCCGTCTTCCGTGGGATTCGAATAGAAGGATTTCCTCAGGGCTACCGCGCGGTATCCCAACTTTATATACATCGAGCGGGCCGCCAGGTTCGATTCGCGTACTTCGAGGCTGGAGGATGTGCACCCCCTCCGTATGGCCTCTTCCAGCAGCCAAACCATCATGCGGTACCCGACGCCCATACGCCGGTGGCCGGTCTCTACGGCGATGTTGGCCACGTGCACCTGGTCGGCGGAGATCCACCCTACCAGGTAACCGGCCACCGTCTCCCCGGTCTCCCCGGACTCCCCGGTCTCCCCGACCAAGGCGACTATGGCGACGGAAGTGCCCGACTCTATTTCATTTTTGAAAGCGGATTCGGACCAGGGTGCAGGATACGACGCCCGTTCGATGGCCAGGACATCGGGGACATGGCCATGGTCCATTTCCCGTATGTCGAAGGGATACGTCTTGGCCATAAGTCAGTCAGACGATGATTCGGATGGGCTGGACGGTCCAGGCGCATCAGTCGGGCCAGGCGCATCAGTCGGACCAGGCGCATC
>CAZZNP010000006.1:17801-23106 GCA_964655785.1 uncultured Gemmatimonadota bacterium | reverse complement strand
AGAAACGCAGCCTGTTCAGAAACGCGGCCTGTTCAGAAACGCAGCCTGTTCAGAAACGCAACTTGGTCAGCAGCCAGCCGCCGATCAGCAGTACGAAGAACGGGGCCAGGTCGATCCTTACGTTGGTTTTCGGCACCGCGATGGGCGGGATGATCCGCCTGAAGGGCAACAGGACCGGCTCCGTAAGCCACGTAAGTACTCGCACGAGCGGCGCTTCGGGGTCCGGGTTGAACCAGGACATAACCGCGCGGACGATGATGAGAACCAGGTAAATCCGTAGTATCTGAACAAGGATCATGGCTAGGGAACTTTACCGTCCGGCCCGTGCTTTGTCAACGATGAAGATCGCGCGTGGAGCGCCCTGGCATACCGCGACTGTTTCGGTGTCGTTCCGGATTGCGTCCAACCGGATCCACGGCCGGGAAGTAACCTCTGGCGCAGTGCTGTCCTGACTTCTATTTTACCGGTTTCGTATGGCCGATTCCTGGCCGTGTCAGATTGTTACTATAGCAGTCGTGTACTTGTGGCATGAAAGGAAACCCCATGGCGGACTTACGCGTGGACTGGAAGGAATTGCAGGCCTTTACGGCGTCGGTCTTCGAGCGGGCCGGGCTGCCGAGCGGGGACGCGGCCATCGAGGCCGAGGTGCTTGTGTGGGCCAACCTGCGGGGGGTAGACTCCCATGGCGTGCAGCGCGTCGCCGGGTACGTCCATTCCGTGGAGGCCGGATATTACAATACCCGTCCCGACATCCGCGTCGAAAGGGAGACGCCCGCCACGATGCTCATCGAGGCCGACCGCGCCTTCGGACCGGTGGTGACCACCTACGCCATGAAGCAGGCCATCGAAAAGGCCCGCCGGGCGGGCATCGGCTGGGTACTGATACGCAACACGACCCACCAGGGCGCCATGGCCTACTACGCCCAGATGGCCGCCCGGGAGGACATGGCCGGGATCGCTTCCGTCTGCAATCCCCCGAACATGGTGCCGCCGGGCGCACGGGCACCCGGGGTACACAACAGCCCGATCGCCATCGCCGTGCCGGGAAGCGACGGCCGCTTCATCTCCCTGGACATGGCCACGAGCGTGGCCGCCTTCGGCAAGCTGGACGTGGCCGTGGACCGGGGCGAGCCCATCCCCGATACGTGGGCGCTTGACGAAGACGGTCATCCGACGACGGACCCCAGCCAGGCGCGGTTCCTGCAGCCGGCCGGCGGCTATAAAGGCTACGGCCTGGCCCTTATCTTCGAGTGCCTTTCGAGCCTGATGGTCGGAAATCCCCTTCTTACCGCTGCCATCGCGGGCCCTGGCGCGACGCCCGGCGTGCAGAACAGTTTCATAGGCGCCATCGATATTTCGGCATTCACCGATCCTGCAGCATACCGCGTGCAGATCGATGAACTTACCGCGACCATGAAAGGCCTGCCGCGCGTCGAAGGGGTCGACGAACTCTTCGTTCCCGGCGAACCGGAGGAACGCGTGCGCCTCGAACGCATCGAACATGGGATTCCCCTGCCGGCCGGAACCCGGGGTAAACTCATCGAAGTCGCAGCGAAGTTCGGACTGGACGCGCCCTGGAAGGAATAGCTGGCCGGGAACGTCTGTTGCATAAGGCAGCATGCCATGGCCCACAGGGACTTGAGACCAGATTGGAGAAGAAGTTCATGACCAGTGAATGGGGTTATTCGGAAGAAGGACTGAAGCACTACACCGCCCGCCGGACCAGTGGACCCATCGTGGTGGACGGGCGGCTCGACGAGGCGTCGTGGAAACTGGCGGCCCGGTCGCCGCGGTTCGAGGACCTGGAGGAGCCGGGTCGTCCGGCGCTGTTCGATACACGGGCCGCGGTGCTCTGGGACGACGACTACATGTATGTGGGCTTCTGGGTGGAGGAGCCCGACATACAGGCGACGTACACCGAGCGCGACTCCATGATCTGTGCGGAGAACGACGTGGAGGTGTTCATCGCGGGGAAAGACACGTACTACGAATTCGAACTGAACGCCCTGGGGACGATCATGGAGCGGTTCTACGTGTGGCAGGACGCCTACCTGGAAGGCGGCTACAACACGATACCGGAGTTCGACCTGCAGGGCACCGACCTTGTGGATACGCTGGGTGGAACGAAGACGGGACACGCCCACCCGCGCGGCCGCCGCTGGGTCTTTCGCGAATGGGACATGCCCGGAATGAAGTGGGCGGTGCACCTGGACGGCACCATCAACGATCCGCGCGAACGGGACCGCGGGTGGACGGCCGAGATCGCCTTCCCCTGGCAGGGACTGAAGCACCTGGCGGACGGACGTTCTTTGCCGGCCAGGGAAGGGGATACCTGGCGAATGGATTTCTCCCGGTTCCAGTGGATCGACGAAGGCGGTTACAGGACCTGTCCCGGATGGGCGTGGAACAGCCACGGCATCTATGATTCCCACATTCCCGACCGTTTCAGCGTGATCCATTTCACTGAAAAGACGGTGGGCGAAGGCGAGCGGCAAGGCTCCGGATCGCGTGCGGCAGGAACATGTAGCGAAGATGCGGTGGGCGAGAAGCGAGGCGAGCCACGGGACCGCATGAGTCAGGTTGGCGAGACTCCGGACCGTGCGTGGCAGAAAGGTGCGCTCGGCAGTGAAATATGTGCGGCGCCGACCGGGACGGTGCGGTACATGTGCCGGAGGACCCGGGAAAACCTGGTCGTGGACGGCCGCCTCGACGAGGAAACCTGGACGCTGGCGGAGCGTTCCCCGGTGTTCAATGACCAGACGGGCGCGCGGCCCCTGTTCGATACGCGGGCGGCCCTGGCCTGGGACGAACGGGGTCTCTACGTCGGTTGCTGGTTGGAGGACCGCGACATACAGTCCGCGCAGGCCAGCCGGGATGAGGCCTCACATCGGGACGGGGGCTCACCCCGGGACGGGGGCTCACATCGGGACGGGGGCTCACCCCGGGATGACGCTCCACATCGGGACGGGGGCTCACCCCGGGATGACGCTCCACACGAGGTCCGCCAGGACAGCCACGTAAGCGTCATAATCACCGGCCACGGCGCCTACTACGATCTTGCGGTGAATCCGCTGGGCGCTACCTCGGAGATGTTCTATGTCTGGAAGGAAGCCTACCGGGACGACGACCGTTTCCACGTGCCGGAATTCGACCTGGCGGCCCACCGGCCCGAGGTGCTGGGCGGCCATACGAGGACCGACATCGGCGCCATGCGCTGGACCTTCTCGGACTGGAAGTTTCCCGGCTTGCAGGCTGGTGTGCGGGTAGATGGCGATCCGGGCAGGCGGGACCACGTCGACAGGGGCTGGAGCGTCGAACTCGCGTTACCGTGGGAAGGATTCAGGTGGCTGGCCGACAGCCAGGCCGCAACCCCCGGTCCGGGGGATGTCTGGCGGGTCAGTCTGATCCGGCGGCAGGTGATCGACCAGCGCGGCCACCGCTGGCAGGCCACGTGGACCTGGCAGCCACTGGACCTGGTGGACGGACTGATGCCCGAAACCCACCTGGAAGTGGAACTTGCCGAATAGACGTCCGCGGCAGACGCTGACGAGGTGTTCGCGGTATATGGCCGCAACCGTGGTCCGCGGCCAGCGTGGCGACGCCTGGGTTGCCGCGGCCGTCGAGGCGATGGCCGGTCTCAGTTCCGGCTCATGAACCCCGAGAAGAAGTCGTTGCCTTTGTCGTCCACCACGATGAAGGCGGGGAAGTCCTCCACCTCGATGCGCCAGACGGCTTCCATGCCCAGTTCCTCGAATTCCACCAGCGACACATCGCGGATGGAGTCCTTGGCCAGCCGTGCGGCCGGTCCTCCGATGGACCCGAGATAGAATCCCCCGTGTTTTTTACAGGCGTTGGTGACCTGGGCGGACCGGTTGCCCTTGGCGAGCATGACCATGCTGCCGCCGGCCGCCTGGAACTGGTCCACGTAGGTGTCCATGCGTCCCGCCGTGGTCGGACCGAATGAACCGGAAGCATAGCCTTCGGGGGTCTTGGCCGGCCCCGCGTAGTAGACGCACAGGTCCTTGATGTACTGGGGCAGGCCCTCGCCGCTGTCCAGCCGCTCCTTGAGACGGGCGTGGGCGATATCCCGCGCGACGATCATGGGACCGGTCAGGGAGAGCCGCGTGGCGACCGGGTAGCCGCTGAGCGTGGTGCGGATCTCGGACATGGGCCGGCTGAGATCGATCTTGACCACTTCGCCGGCCAGGGCTTCGTCCGCGATGTCCGGCAGGTACTTCGAAGGTTCGGTCTCCAATGCTTCCAGGAAAATCCCATCCCGGGTGATCTTGGACAGGATCTGGCGGTCCGCGGCGCATGAAACGGCGATGGCCACGGGACACGAAGCGCCGTGGCGCGGCATGCGGACCACGCGCACGTCGTGGCAGAAGTACTTCCCGCCGAACTGGGCGCCGATGCCGATTTCCTGGCTCATCTTGAGCACCTTTTCTTCCATCTCCAGGTCGCGGAAGGCCTGGCCGAATTCGTTTCCCGAAGTAGGCAGGTTGTCCAGGAACCTTGCGCTGGCCAGCTTGGCGATCTTGAGCGAGTACTCCGCGGAGGTGCCACCGACCACGATGGCCAGATGATAGGGCGGACAGGCCGCCGTGCCGAGGATGCGCAGTTTCTCGTCGACGAATTCGAGGAACCGTCCCGGGTTCAGCAGCGCCCGTGTCTCCTGGAAGAGCAGGCTCTTGTTCGCCGATCCGCCGCCCTTGGTCATGAACATGAGCTTGTACTCGTCGCCCCGGTCGGCGTATATCTCGAGCTGCGCCGGAAGGTTGTTCCGCGTGTTGGATTCCGTGAACATGTCCAGCGGGGCGAGTTGGCTGTAGCGCAGGTTGGATTTCAGGAAGGCGTTCATGGCGCCTTCCGAGAGCGCGGCCTCGTCATCTCCCTCGGTCCAGACGCGGTTTCCCTTCTTACCCATGACGATGATCGTCCCCGTGTCCTGGCACATGGGCAGGATGCCGCTCGCCGCGATGTTGGCGTTCTTCAGCATCTCCATGGCGACGAACCGGTCGTTGTCGGACGCTTCCGGGTCGTCGAGGATCTTGCGAAGCTGGGCCAGGTGGCCGGGCCGAAGCTGATGGGCGCTGTCCCGGATGGCCTGGTCCGCGAGCATGGTCAAACCGGCCGAATCGACCTTGAGGATATCACGCCCTTCGAAAGTAGCTGTGGAAACGAAATCCGCGGTCAGGTGACGGTACGGCGTATCGTCCTTTCCCACGGGCAGAAGCTCGTGGTAGACAAAATCACTCAATTTTCAGATATCTCCTACCCGGTTTAACCTTAATTCCTGTCCGGT
>CAZZNP010000006.1:12395-17701 GCA_964655785.1 uncultured Gemmatimonadota bacterium | reverse complement strand
CCGGTTTAACCTTAATTCCTGTCCGGTCAAACCTGAATTCCTGTCCGGTCAAACCTGATTGCGTCAGGTGCTTATACGAAACTCACGTCGGCGGTATCGAAACAGGCGCGATGCGCGTCGCATTCTGCCGGTCCCACGACCTTGTCATCGGGACCGATGCCCGATACGGAACGGACGCACCAGAACGCGCGGCCGGGCTTTTGATCGGTAAGGGTCTCATCGTTCTTTTCCGCCGTGTAGAACGATTTCGTTCTCAGGAAACGGCATACGGGTTGTGCCATGATAGACTCCTTGCTTGCTGCGCCGGGCTGCTTACACCGTTTGCTGCACCGGGCTGCTCAATGCGCTTGCCTGCGCCGCTGTACCGTCTACGACGCCAGGGCCAGAACGGCCTGTTTTACCAGGTTCTTCGCGATCTCCACCTTGTAACCGTTGTGCGGCATGGGCGCGGCGTCTTCCACTGCCGCTTCCGCGGCGCTTTCCGCCCGGGCCTCGGTGATGCGGCGGCCCCGCAGATACCGTTCGGCTTCCACGGCGCGCCAGGGTACGGGCGCCACTCCGCCGAATACGAGGCTCGCCCGTTCGCAGGTCCCGTTCACCACGGTCATCTGCGCGGCAAGGCTTACGAGGGCGAAATCGATGGATTCCCGCTCGCGCACCTTGAGGTACATTCCCTTGCTGTTCGCCTCCGGTTTCGGGATCGACAGTTCTGTCACGATCTCGTTGGGGCGGAGGATGTTCTCCCGCCGGATGTTCATTTCAGGCAACGTGAAGAAATCGTCCATGACGACTTCCTTCCCGCCGCGGGGACCATGGACCTTCACCGTGGCGTCGAGGGCCATCAGCGCCGGGGCCGCGTCGGAGGGATGGACGATGTAGCTCGGTCCGGATCCGAAGATCGCGTGGTAGGTGTTGACGCCGCCCACCGCGTAGCACCGGGCGCCGCCCTTCTTCAGGCACGGAAAATCCTCGCTGCGGTAATACCAGCAACGCGGGCGCTGCAGGATGTTACCGGCGAGGGTGGCCATGTTGCGGATCTGCGGAGAGGCGATGACGGAGACCGCCTGGTGAAGCACGGGATAGTCCTGCGACACGGCGCCGTTTTTCAACACGTCCGTCAGCGTGGTCAGCGCGCCGATGCTCAGGGCGGCGTCATCCTGCCGGATGTAGTCCAGTCCTTCGATGGACTTGAGGTTGACCACGCGTTTGGGAACGGCGGCGAAGTCCTTCATTTCTCCGATCAGGTCCGTTCCGCCCGCCATGACCACCGCGTCGTCCCAACTACGGCCCAGAAGGGAAGGCACCTGCTCTATCGACGTCGCGTTGACGTAGGAAAAGTTCTGCATGGATCAGCCCTCCTTCACGGCGGCCAGCGCGCTGAGCACTTTATCCGGGGTGAACGGCATCTCCCGTACGCGGGCGCCGCAGGCGTTGTAGATGGCATTGGCGATGGCGCCGGGGGTCGGGATCGTCGCGGGTTCGCCGATGCCGATGACGCCTCGTTCCGGTTCGTCGTACCTGAGAATCTCGATTTCGGGAATGTCCGTGGAGCCCATGAGCTTATAGTCTTCCAGGTTGGCGTTGACCATATAGCCCGTCGCGGGATCCATGATGCGGTTCTCGTACATCCCGTATCCGATACCCATCAGGACGCCGCCGTTTACCTGGCTCGCCCAGGTGAGCGGGTTCAGGATCAGGCCGCTGTTATGGACGGCCACGACCCGGTCGACCTTCACCAGGCCGGTCTCGGTGTCGACGCTGACTTCGACGAAGTGCACGCCGGGCACGCCGCTGTCCGAGTATCCGGGCAGCCACTGGCCGTGGAAGAAGATGGGCTCGTCCCCGAGCTGGGCCGTCGCCTGCTGCCACGTCATGCTCTTGGATGGATCGCTGCCCACGAACACCTTGCCGTCCGAGGCCACGAGTTCGCCGGGTTCCACCCCGAACCTGGGCGCGATCTTCTTGAACAGTTCCAGTTTCGCCAGCATCGTCGTACCCTTGATGGCGGGGGAGACCGACGCGGCCGTGGTGCTGCCGCCGCTTCCACCCGAATAGGGGTAGTTCGTGTCGCCGATGCCGACGGTGATGTCTTCCGTCTTGAGCCCGAACTCTTCCGCGGCGATCATGTGCACCAGGGTGAGCGTCCCGGTACCGATATCCTGCGTGCCGCACTTCACCTCGACGCTTCCGTCGGGATTGATGGTACACTCGGCCTGGGTCCTTCCGCCACCGCCGCCCCACCTGCACGAACCCACGCCCATGCCGGTCTTGATCCGGCCGGGCCCGGTATCGGGCCTGGCGCTTCGGCGAGTCTTCCACCCGATGTGCTCGGCTCCCATGGCAACCATGTTGCGCCGCACTTCATCCGGATCATTCATCTGCCGGATGTCCACCGGGTCCATTTCCAGCGCCTCGGCCATTTCGTCCATAATGGATTCCATGGCGAAGGACGCCTGGGGATGTCCCGGCGCGCGCTGGGCGGCCATCGGACCCGCGTTGGTGAACACGCTCGTCTGCTCGATGCGGTAGTTGGGGATCTCGTACAGGTACGGTGCGCCTGGTATGTTGGCACTGCCGGCGACACCGGGCGTTCCGTAGTTGGAACGCTCGTAGGCGACCAGCTTGCCATCCTTCGTCGCCCCCAGTTTCACGTGCTGTACGGCGGAGGGCCTGTTCCCGGTGGCCAGATGCTCTTCCTTGCGCGTGAGCATCAGCTTCACAGGGGCGCCGGCCTTCCTGGCAAGCAGCGCGCAGATCACGCCCTCTTTGCGGGCGCCGAACTTCGCGCCGAACCCGCCGCCCATGAACTCGGTGATGACACGCACGTTCGTTTCGGGGATGCCGAAATGTCCGGCCAATTCCCCGCGTACGCTGAATACGCCCTGGGTGGAAGCCCAGACCGTCAGCTTGTCGCCTTCCCACTGACACAGGGTCCCGTGCGTCTCCAGTGCGATGTGGGACTGGACCTGGCAGCGGTAGGAGGCCTCGAGGGTCACCTCGGCCTGTGCGAATCCCGCGGCGATATCGCCCTGCTCGCCGACCCGGGGCTCGCCCACGTTGCCGCGGTCGCTGTGCACCTGGGCAGCGTCCGGGTCCCGCGCCGCGTCTTCGTCCACGACAAAGGGCAGCACCTCGTAATCCACGTCGATGGCGTGGAGCGCGTCTTCAGCGACCTCCGGCGTCGTCGCCGCCACGGCCGCGATCTCCTGTCCGGCGAACCGGCACTCCCTCGAAAACAAGTCGGGATCGTCGCCGGGCAGCACCACCGCCTTCACGCCGGGAATGGCCATCGCGGCGGTCGCGTCGATGCGGTTGATCCGCGCGCGGGGGTGGGCCGAACGCAGGATGCGTCCGTAGATCAGGCCGGGCAGCTTGATGTCGGCGGTATATTTGGCCCGTCCGGTGACCTTGTCGACCGCGTCCACGCGGGTATGGGACTTGTTGATGTAGGTGTTCTTCGAAAGATCTCCCCATCCGCCCTCGCCGGTATCGGGAACTTCAATTTCGATTTCCTTGGGTTCACCGTCTTCCTGGATGGTGATCTTGACCTTTTTCATCTTCTGCTGCATGGCCTCACCCTCCCTTCCGCATCTTATCGGCGGCGCTCATCACGGCCTCGAACACGTGAGGATAGGTGCCGCAGCGACAGATGTTCCCGGACAGGCCCTCCCGGACCTCCTCCGGCGTCGGGTTGTCGTTTTCGTCCAGCAGCGCCTTGGAGGACACCAGGAATCCCGGCGTGCAGAATCCGCACATCAGAGCGTCCTTTTCGATGAAGGCTTCCTGGACGGGATGCAGGTCGTCGCCGTCCGCCAGACCTTCCACGGTCTCGATCTTACGGCCCTGGGCATCCATGGCCAGCGTCATGCAGCTGAAGACGAGCTTGCCGTCCATCTGCACCGTGCAGGCTCCGCATTCGCCCCGGTCGCAGACCACCTTGGGACCGGTGATCTCCAGCCTGTCCCTCAGCGCGTCAGCCAGGGTCGTGCGCGCTTCCACCTCGACGTTGTGCGACCGGCCGTTCACGTCGAGCGTTATGGTCGCCGACATGACCCCCTCGGCTTCCTGGGCGGCCGCCGTCCCGGCTTCTGAAACCAGGATGGCCGGCGCGACGGCTGCCGTCACCGCACTCGCGCCCGCGCCCTTGAGAAAACCACGGCGCGTGAACCGGGTCCCCGACACCGTTTCGGAACGGGACGATTCATCGGGCCTGGCTTTATCGTTTCGATCAGCCATAGGTCCTCCTATTCTACGTATTTAGGCCATCCAATCTGACGAAGTCTTCCGACAGAATCCGGTTGGCGGGAAATTACAAAATTCGGAACCGGAAAGCCCGGTGCGCTGTGGTAAACAGGTTGGGAACCACCCTATGAATATGGAAATCGTCCCGGTCGCCGTCAAGACCTTTATATATTGGTTATACAGGGAACGAAGCGTTGTCGTCAAACAAAACAGCGCATGCGTTTTCTCTTGCGATTTCAGCCTCTGTGCCCTTAGATTCCAGGTACGTACGGCAGGAACCTGAATCGGCCTGGCGCAGGGAGAGACGGCCGGCCTGCGCGGCGGGTTGAAGTTCCGGGACGGTCCGGCCGCCAGGGCCGGGATCGATAGGAAGACAGCTGGAGAACGGATATGAAACGATACGCATTCGCCGCCGTGGCGGGCGCCGCGGTGAGCGCTCTCGCAGGTGCGGAATTCTACCTCCGCCGCCAGGATCACGCGTACAACAGGGACCGCTGGTTCCACGAGGAATACGACGGCGCCCATCCCTACATCGTGTTTCACAACAAGAGCGGCTGGGAACTGATGCCGGGATACAGCGTGGCCGGCATCCGGATCAATGACTACGGGTTCCGGGGGGTGGATTTCCCGAGGCGGAAGGACCCGGACGCCGTCCGCATCATGTGTCTCGGCGATTCCTGTACCTTCGGCGCGCCGGGCGACGAATCGCCTTATCCCTATCAGCTTGAACAGCAGCTGGCGCAGATGGACCTGGAGCGCGATCACCATGTGATCAACGCGGGTGTCGACGATCACGCGTCCATCAACGCCCAGTTGCGCCTTCCCCGGCTGCTGGCATTCGAACCGGACATCCTGATCGTCTACATCGGCTGGAACGACATGTGGCTGGGAAATCCGAAGCACTATCCCGATATGCGAAGGAAGACCCGGTCCTACTGGCATTACGGCAACGGCGGCGACACCGGCCTCAGACTGCTGGACGAGGCCAAGGAGATCCTGGAGCTGAAAACGCCGCCGCCCATCGGCTCCTTCGACCTCGAAGACTTCCAGCCCGAGAATTTCGA
>CAZZNP010000006.1:5168-12385 GCA_964655785.1 uncultured Gemmatimonadota bacterium | reverse complement strand
CCTGACGACCCTGCCGACGCTCATCTCCCGCAACGGCGACGGGATGTCCATGCAATGTCTCGACAAGATGCGGTATCCGTCCTTCCTCGACCAGGGAGACCTCGGACGCCTCACGCAGCTCTACGATGTCTACGATGCCTCGATCCGCCGGCTGGCCATGGAAGAGGATACGGACCTCATCGATCTTAACGCCGCTTTTGCCGGGAAGGACGATGAACGCGAACGGTATTTCACCGATACCTGGCATCTCACCATCGAAGGCAGCGAGATCATAGCGCGGACGATGGCGCAGGGCCTGCGGGACCGTGACATCGTAGGATAGACCAGATCCGTTGAAACACGTATTGAAATACACGGTGTTTCCCACGCCGCTCGGTCCCATGTACGCGGCGGCCAGCGACGCGGGCGTGTGCCGTATCACTTCTGACGTCACGGACGAAGCCTTCGTGACCGATATGCTGAACCGTTTCGACGCGGAACTGGCCTTCGTCCCGGATGACGGACTGCTTACCTCGGTCGAAGACCAGATCACACGGTATTTCGCCGGGGAATTGAAGGGTTTTGACGTGCCGCTGGATTTCCTGCGGGGCACGGCGTTTACCAGGCAGGTCTGGCGCGCGCAGCTGGACATACCATACGGTGAGTGGCGTTCCTACAAGTGGGTGGCCGAGCGGGTGGGCAGGCCCCGGGCCGCGCGGGCGGTGGGCCAGGCCAACAGCAGCAACGACATCGGCCTCCTGATTCCCTGCCACCGCGTGATCACCAGCGACGGTCGCCTGGGAGGGTACGGCGACAGGCCGGACGTCAAGGCGTTTCTGCTCGAACTCGAAGGAACAGACTACATCCACTGACGGCGTTCGGCGTGTTCCGCCGGGTGCATTCCGCTGGGGACTTCCGCCAGCGAATTCCGTTCGGCGTGTTCCGCCGGGCATTTCCCATGTGACTTCCGCCCATGCCGCTGGACATTCCAAACCGGGTCTATTTCGCCTATGCCTTCCAGTGCGGATACCGCGAGCAGGCGCCCCGGATCAACGGCGTCCTGGACGAATGGGACAAAGCATACCTGGTACCCGACCTGGGTTACCTGGAAAACCGGCCAAGCGCGGCGGACGTCTACATGGCCTGGAATGAAGCGGGCTTGTATTTCGCCGTGGACGTTCGAAAGCGCAAACCGGTCCAATCCTACTACGGACGGCACTGGACCGGGGACAGCTTCCAGATCTGGCTGGATACACGGGACGTGAAGACCGCGCGGCGGGCCGGGCGGTACTGCCACCAGTTCAACTGCCTGCCCACCGGGGGCGGCGACAACGGAGACCGGCCCGTGGTAAAACCCACGCAGGTCGACCGCGCCCGCGAGAATTGGAACATGCCGGAGGAGGAATCGCTGCCTGTAGCCTCCCTGATCACGGATCGCGGGTACACCCTGGAGGTGTGCCTCCCGACCGAAACGCTCAGCGGATACGACCCGGAAGAATTCCCCCGGCTGGGCTTCACCTATTTCCTCAACAATTCGGAATATCCCGCCCAGTGGTGGAGCGCCGGACGCGACCTGCGCGTCCACGTCGACCCGAGCACCTGGGGCACGGCGGTGCTAAGCAGGTAGGGAATCGGGCTATCCCGGTGGCTCATAGTCCAGGTTGGGCGCCAGCCAGCGTTCGACCGATTCGACCGTCATCCGCTTGCGGCGGGCGTAGTCTTCCACCTGGTCCCGCCCGATCTTTCCCACGTTGAAATACCGGGCATCAGGGTGGCCGAAATAGAACCCGGCGACGGACGGGGGCGGGTCCATGGCATAGCTTTCCGTCAGCGTGACGCCGATCCGTTCCTCGGCGCGGAGCAGGTCGAAGAGCCGGCGCTTCTCGGTATGATCGGGACAGGCCGGGTACCCGGGGGCCGGCCGGATACCCCGGTATTTCTCCCGGATCAGGTCTTCGCCGTCCAGCTCCTCGTCCCGTCCGTAACCCCAGGCGTTTCGCGCCCTTTGGTGGGTTTGCTCGGCAAAAGCTTCGGCCAGCCGGTCGGCGAGCGCCTTGACCATGATGGCGCGGTAGTCGTCGTGGTCGGCTTCGTACCTCCCGACCAATTCGTCGAGACCAATGCCGGCGGTGACCGCGAAAGCGCCGAGGTAGTCCTCAACGCCCTCGGGCCCCACGAAATCGGAGAGGGCCAGGCAGGGTCCGTCCTCCGCCCTTGGCCGCTGCTGGCGTAGCATGTGGAACGTCGCGAGCGTCTCGGTGCGTGCGGCATCATCGAAAAGCACGATGTCGTTTCCGTTGGATTGGGCCGGGAAGAATCCCCATACCGCCCGTGCCTTCAGCAACCGGCCGTCGATGATTACCCGCAGCAGTCCCCGGGCGTCGTCGAACAGTTTCGTCGCCTCATCGCCGACCTTCTCATCCTCCAGGATGGCCGGATACCGCCCACGCAACTCCCACGCGCCGAAGAAGGGCGTCCAGTCGATATAGGGCGCGAGTTCGTCCAGTGGGAAGTCCTCTTCGACGCGAACCCCGGTGAATTCGGGTACCGCGATGGTGTTTTCAGACCATTCGAGGGCGGACCGCCGCGCGCTCGCCTCGGCGAAAGGCACCAGGGGCATGCGCGGCGTGCGTTTTTCGTAGGTGTCCCGTATCTGCCGGTAGTCCTCCCGGACGCGCCGGGCGTAGTTCGGCCTCAAGGCTTCGCTGATCAGGTTCCCGGCCACTTCCACGGCCCGTGAAGCGTCTGTCACATGCACGGTCGGTCCGTGATAGGCCGGCTCGATCTTGATCGCCGTGTGCCGCCGGCTCGTCGTGGCGCCGCCGATGAGCAGGGGCAGCTCGAAACCGTTGCGTTCGATCTCGCGGGCGACGTGGATCATCTCGTGCAGCGACGGGGTGATCAACCCGCTCAATCCGATGAGGTCGACGCCTTCTTCCACGGCCGTACCGATGATCTTCTCCGCCGGGACCATGACCCCCAGGTCGATGATGCGGTAGTTATTGCACCCCAGCACCACGCCCACGATGTTCTTCCCAATGTCGTGCACGTCCCCCTTCACCGTGGCCAGGAGGATGGTTCCCTGGTACTGCCGTTCTCCGCCTTCTCCGTGTTCGGCCTCCATATGCGGAATAAGGTGGGCCACGGCCTTTTTCATGACCCGCGCGCTCTTGACCACCTGGGGGAGAAACATCTTCCCTTCGCCAAAGAGGTCTCCGACAATGGACATCCCGGCCATCAGGGGCCCTTCGATGATGTGGAGCGGACGATCGTAGCGCTGCAGGGCCTCGTCCATGTCTGCTATCACGTAATCGGCGGTGCCGCTCACCAGTGCATGGGATATACGCTCCTCCAGGCTGTCTTCGCGCCACGCCTCGTCCTTCATGGCCCTTCCGGTCGCTGCGCCTTTTCTGGATTCCGCGAATTCCAGCAGCCGCTCGGTGGCGTCAGGCCGGCGGTTGAAGAGCACGTCTTCGACCATTTCGAGCGATTCCGGGTCGATGTCCTCGTAGATCGCCAGTTGCCCGGCGTTTACGATGCCCATGTCCAGGCCCGCCTTGATGGCGTGGTACAGGAACGCGGCGTGCATTACTTCCCGGATATGTTCGTTGCCGCGGAAGGAAAAGGAGATGTTGCTGACGCCGCCGCTGATTTTGGCCAGGGGATGCCGCTTTTTGAGCCGCCGCACGGCCTCGATGAAATTGACGGCGTAGTCGTCGTGTTCCTCCATGCCCGTGGCCACGGTGAGGATGTTCGGGTCGAAGATGATGTCCGTCGGGTCCATGCCAATCTCTTCGGTGAGGATCCGGTAGGAACGGCCCAGGATCTCCACCTTGCGGTCCGGTTCCGTGGCCTGCCCCTCCTCGTCGAAGGCCATCACCACAACGGCGGCTCCGTACCTTTTTGCCATACGGGCCTGGTCTTTGAAGACCTCCTCGCCCTCCTTCAGGCTGATGGAATTGGCGATGCTCTTGCCCTGCGCGCATTTCAGGCCCGCCTCGATGACCGGCCAGCTCGAGCTGTCGATCATAACGGGCGTGGCGGCGATGTCGGGGTCCGACGCGATCAGGTTAAGAAAGGTGGTCATGGCCCCTTCGCTGTCGAGCAGCCCCTCGTCCATGTTCACGTCGATGACGTTCGCCCCGCCCTCGATCTGCTGCCGGGCCACATCGAGGGCTTCCTCGTACTTCTCCTGTCGGATGAGCCGTGCGAAACGGCGCGATCCGGTCACGTTCGTCCGCTCGCCGATCATGGTGAAGTTGCCATCGGGCCGCACGGTGAAAGTCTCCAGCCCCGCGTACCGGGACAGGGGTTCGCCGGGATGGGGAACGCGCAGCTTCCCCCGCCGCATTACGGCTTCAGAGATCGCGGCGATGTGTTCAGGCGTGGAGCCGCAGCATCCGCCGACTATGTTGAGCCATCCTTCTTCGGCGAAGTCCCCCAGAACCTGCGCCATGTGGTCCGGCGTGTCGTCGTAACCGCCCATCTCGTTCGGAAGGCCCGCGTTCGGATAGCAGGCCACCGGGAGATTCGCGATGCCCGACAACTCCTCGACGTAGGGCCGCAGCTCCGTGGCGCCCAGGGCACAGTTGATGCCCACGCTGTACAGGTCCCCGTGGCGTATGGACGTCCAGCAGGCCTCCACGGTCTGGCCCGAGAGGGTGCGGCCGCTGGCGTCCACGATGCAGAAAGAAGCCATGAGGGGTACGCGGCGCAGACCCTGGTCGAAGAGGGTGTTGATGGCGAACAGCGCCGCCTTCAGGTTGAGCGTATCGATTTGGGTCTCGACCAGGAGCAGGTCCACGCCGCCGTCGAGGAGTCCGCGCGCCTGCTCGCCATAGGCCGCGGCCAGGTCGTCGAAGGTCACGGACCGGAAGGACGGATTGCTGACGTCGGAGGCGACGGATGCGGACCGGGTGGTGGGCCCTATAGCGCCTGCCACGAAGCGCGGTCGGCCCGGATCGGCGGCCATGGCGGACCCGGTGGCCCGCTTTGCGATCTTCGCAGCCGCCACGTTGATGTCGTAAACCCGTTCCTGCAGGCCATAATCGGCTTGCGAGATGGCCGTGGCGTTGAAGGTGTTGGTCTCGATGATGTCGGCGCCGGCGTCCAGGTACTCCCGGTGGACCTTTTCGATGAGCTCGGGCCGCGTGATCGACAGCACATCGAGATCGCCACGCAACGGGACGGGGTGATCTTTAAACGTGTCTCCGCGGAAATCGGCCTCTTCGAGGGCATGGCCTTGCAGGACCGAGCCCATGGCGCCGTCCATGATGAGGATGCGTTCTGCAAGGAGTCGATCAAGCAGATGGTGGGTTTCGTTTGTTTCGGAATGGAACTGGCTGAAGATCGTGGTCTCCTTCTCGAGGATGTGCTATGCGGCCAGAGCGAACAGTGCGGGGCGCCGTGGACGATGCAGGCCAGAACGTACAGTGCGGGGCGCCGTGAACGATGCAGGACAGAGCGTACTGTGCGGGGCGCCGCGTAATGCCGCTCTAAATCTAAGGGAGGTGCTCGGGAGCGTCAAGGTCCACGGGAGGAGCGTCGAGGCCAACGCAATTGGTCTTCCCATGCGTGCCGCGGCGGTATATCATGACGTTATATCATAATGGTGAACTTACGTGCAGCGGATCGGCAATCGAACGAGGAGCGCTACAATGTCAGCATCTAACGACGAAGTGACCACGAGCAGGATGGGGCTTTCGCGCCGGGGGTTCTTGAAAGGGGCGCTGGTAGGCGCCGGTGCGCTGTCGGTGGGCAGTTACGAGGCCGTGGCCCAGATGGTGGGCGGCCCATCCGTCCGCGGCTGGGGCGTGCCGCCGGGCCTGGTGCGCATAGACAGCAACGAGAACGCCCTCGGACCGTCGCCACGAGCCGTCGAAGCGGTGTTATCCCTGGTGACCAGCATCAACCGCTACGGGCAGAACCCGGACCTGCTGGGCAAGCTCGCCCGCAGGCATGGCGTACCCGTCGTGGAGTGGACGGACAGTCCCTTCGCGCCGGTACCGGGTTCGTGGATCGCCGTGGGCGCAGGGTCGTCGGATTTGCTTTTCGCCATCGGGCACACTTACCTACGTGAAGGTACGGAAGCGGTAGAAAGCCTGCCCGGCTTCGGTTTCCTGACCAGACTCGCCAAAATGCAGAACGCCGATTCCATCCGGGTGCCGCTCCTGGCGGGCATGAAGCCCAATCTCGACGGTCTAAGCGCGTCCGTAACGGATCGTACGGCCGTGGTTGTGGTGACCAGTCCGGGCAATCCCACCGGCCAGTTGACGCCCCTCTCCCAGCTGAAGCCCTTCGTCGCGTCCATTCCCGAGCGGGTCATGGTACTCGTCGACGAAGCGTACATCGAATTCGCCGAGCGTGCCGAGGACCGCGAAGGCGCGGCATCGCTCATCACCGATCACCCGAACGTGATCGTGACGCGCACGTTTTCCAAGGTATTCGGCATGGCCGGCATGCGCGTGGGCTACGCGATCGCCCGGCCCGAGGTCATCGAAAAAATCAACGGCCACCGGGGCAACACACTGACCCTGCTTTCCACCCACGCGGCGTCGGCAGCCCTCGACGATGAGAACCACCTGCGCCGCTCACAGGACCTGGTGAGCCGGGGGAAGCGGTATTTCTACGAGCAGTTGGACGCCATGGGCATCGAATACGCACCCAGCGAGTCGAGCTTTGTGATGATGAATATGAAGACCGACGTGGACGAACTCGTTCGCCGGCTGCGGGAGGATCACAACGTCCTGGTGGGCAACGCGAAGGCGCGCTGGAACATCGAAGGATGGATCCGCGTAACCGCCGGCCTGCCGGAGGAGAACGAGGCCTTCATCGCGGCGCTTAAGAAGGTGCTGGTGAGCAGCTGAGCGGCGGGCGCCAAACGCCAATTGCAGCTGAGCGGCGGACGGGCCTCACTCCCCATGCAGCGCGTCCGCCGGATTGGCCGCCGCTGCCCTGTATGCCTGGTATCCCACCGTCATCCAGGCAATTGCGAGGGCGACAAGGCCCGAGAACGCGAGTACCCACGGGCTCAGTTCAACGCGGTAAGGGAAGTCTTCCAGCCACGCGCTCATGGCGAAATATCCTGCCGGCGCGCCCAGGACGAAGGCGAGCAGGACCAGTTTTGTAAAATCCCGGGACAGCAGCGCGACCACGTTCGCTATCGAGGCGCCGAGGACCTTGCGGATCCCGATCTCCCGGGTCCGTTGCTCGGCCATGTAGGACGAAAGCCCCAGGAG
>CAZZNP010000006.1:0-5068 GCA_964655785.1 uncultured Gemmatimonadota bacterium | reverse complement strand
CCGATCGGGTTTTCCCATCCCAGTGCCCGGACGGCGGTTTCATTGATCAGGCAGGCGGACGAATCCGTAGCGAAGGCGGTGGAGAACGTACGCCCGGCAACGATCGGTATATCCATCGTTTCCACGAAGTCGAAGTCTCCCCAGATCGTCAGGTAAACCGGACTCTGATCGGGCGACAAGCCTTCAGGCGTCATCATGTTCGAACTGACCCGCGTACCCGGCACGCTGCTCGACGTACTCACTTTCAGGATTTCGGGATACTGGAGTACCGCTTCTTTGTAGGCCGGATACCCTTTGAGCTCTTCCGCGGTCGGCATCCGGACGACCGCCAGGTGCTCGCTGTCGAATCCCAGCCGCGTGTTCTTCATATATTCCAGCTGGCTGTAGACGACGGCCGTACCCACGATCATGATGATCGAGACGCTGAACTGGAAGGTGATCAGCGCTTTCCTGAGCAGCGAATGGGAAGCGCCGGCTTTCAGCGCCCCGGTAAGCACGGCGACGGGCCTGAAGGAAGACAGCAGGAACGCGGGATACCCGCCGGCGGCCAGACCGACGAAAAGCGTGATGGCCGCCAGGGCCGGAACCAGCCAGGCCGACCGGTAGTCCATACCCAGTTCCTTGCCGGACAACAGGTTGAACTGCGGCAGCAGCAGATGTACCAGGACGAGGGCGATGGCCAGCGCAATCAGGGCGAGCAGCACCGATTCTCCGATGAACTGCCTGATCAGCTGAATCCGCTGGGCGCCCAGGACCTTTCTGATTCCGATCTCCTGCGCTCTGCGGGCGGAACGGGCCGTGGACAGGTTCATGAAGTTGACGCAGGCGATTACGAGAATGAAGACGGCCAGCGACGTGAATATGTATACGTACCGGATGTCGCTGTTGGGCCGGATCTCGTAATCAAGGTCGGAGTGCAGGTGGATTTCCGTGAGGGGCTGCAGGTAGGGACTGGCTTCGATGCCGATGGACGCGTACAGTTCGCCCAGATATCTGTCCAGGAACGGCCGAAACCTGGATTCCATTTCCTCGCGCGTATGCCCTTCCCGCAGTAGAAGATAGGTATACAAGTCGTGACTGGCTCCGCTCTTCTGAATATCGTCCGGATCGCTGTAGTAGATCGTGTTCGGCGCCAGCGTGGCAAAGGAGGCCAGGAAGTCGAAATGGAAATGCGAGTTCCTGGGCATATCCTGCATGATGCCGGTTACGGTGAACTCGTACAGGTCGTCGCCATGGATCACCCGGCCGATGGGGTTCTCGTCACAGAAATACTTGCCGGCCATGGATTCGGACAGGACCACGGTATGAGGTTCGGTCAGGGCGTTTTGGGGATTGCCCTGCAGGAGCGGGATGGTGAAGACATCGAAGATTGAAGAATCCGCAAATACGAAATACCGCTCGTAGAATCGTTTGTCGCCGGATCGAATCAGCCACCTGGAGTTGGGCGGTTTGATCCGGGTGAAGCGCTCGACTTCCGGGTAGTCCCGAGCCAGGACCGGCGCCCAGGCCGCAGGAGTAACCGCCGCTTCGATCGATCCGCCCGTTGTCGTGGCGGACTCAGCGATGCGGTATATACGGTCTTTATGTTCGTGATACCGGTCGTAACTGAGTTCGTCCTGCACGTATAGCAGGATCAGTACGCAGCTTGCCATGCCGATGGCCAGTCCCAGGACGTTGATGGCCGAATAGCCCTTGTGCCTGAGCAGGTTACGTACGGCGATGGTCAGGTAGTTTAAGAACATGGGGCGGCCCGGTACTTGGGGAACCTGTCACAGGTACATGGGCCAATATACGCCCGCCTCACTCGGCATGCAATGCGTCCGCCGGGTTGGAGGCCGCATGCAACCCATCCGCGGGATTGGACGCCGACCTGACATCTATCTCACTCGGCATGCAATGCGTCCGCCGGGTTGGCTGTCGCGGCTTTGAAGGCCTGGTAACCCACGGTCAGCCAGGCGATGAGCAGCGCGGCAAGGCCAGCGAACGCGAATACGCCCAGGCTCAGTTCGACACGGTAGGGGAAATCGTCCAGCCACGTCTGCATGACGTAATAACCCGCGGGCGCGCCGACCACAAATGCCAGCAGGATCAGCTTCGTGAAGTCCCTGGACAACAGCAGGATCACGTTCGATATGGTCGCGCCCAGGACCTTGCGGACGCCGATTTCGCGGGTCCGTTGCTCGGCCATGAAGGAAGAGAGGCCCAGCAATCCCAGGCAGGCGATGAATACGGAAAGTATGGCGCCGGCAACGAACACCGAACCCATGCGCTGTTCCGAGATGTAAAGGCGCTCCAGGTCGGCATCGAGAAAGGAATACTCCATGGCGGGATGGCTGGGGTAGATCTTTCCCCACTCGTCCCCGAGAATCTCGAGTCCACGGGGCACGCTGTTTTCCCGGATCCTGATCTCCATGTATGAAGACGCTTCATCGAGCAGGAGGATAACCAGCGGCTCGATCGGCTGGTGCAGCGACTTGTTGTGAAAGTCCTCCATGACGCCGATGATCTCGAAGGGCGGAATGGAATCCGGCGCGCCGGCGCTGGCCATGGTTCTGCCGACGGCGTTCTCCCAACCCAGAGTCCGCACGGTCGCCATGTTGACCAGGCACGCGAGGGAATCCGACCCGAATGCACGGGAAAACGTCCTTCCTGCCGCCATCTCGATACCCAGGGTTTCGGTGAAGTCGTAGTCCGTCCTGATCAGTTGGACTGCCGGGCTCTGATCCTCGGGCACGCCTTCCGGCGTCATCAGGGTGATACTGGGTTGTTCGCCCGGCACACTCGACGATGTACTCACATTGAGGATCTCCGGGTACTGCAGAACCGCATTCTTGAAGGCCTGATATCCCTTGATGGCCTCGGCATCCGGAAGCCGGGCGATAACCACGTTCTCCTTGTCGAAACCCAGGTTCTTGTCCTGCATATACGCCAGTTGATCGAGCACCACGGCCGTACCGATGATCATGATGATGGAGACCATGAACTGGAAAGTGATCAGCACTTTGCGGAAAACCGAATGGGACGCACCCGCTCTCAGCGCGCCCGTCAGCACGGCGACCGGTTTGAAGGATGACAGGATGAAGGCGGGGTATCCCCCGGCGGCGATCCCCGTCAGCAGGGCGATGCCCACCAGGGTTGGCACAAGCCACGTCGACTGGTAATCCATTTGCAGAGTCTTGCCGGAGAGCAGGTTGAACTGCGGCAGCAGCAGGTGGACCAGCGCAAGCGCCGCGACGAGCGCGATCACGGAGAGAAAGATCGACTCGCCGGTAAACTGCCTGATCAGCTGTGGCCGCTGGGCGCCAAGCACTTTCCGTATCCCCACTTCCTGTGCCCGTCGCGCCGACCGCGCCGTCGAAAGGTTCATGAAGTTCACGCACGCGATCAGGAGAATGAACACGGCAAGGGACGAGAAGATGTAGACGTACCGAATGTCGCTGTTGGGACCCAATTCGGCTTCCATGTGGGAGCCCAGGTGGATATCCGTGAGGGGTTGAAGGAAGGGTCTGGCGACAATGCCCGTGCTCTTTAGCTGATCGCCGAGGTGTTTGTCAATGAATCCGGGGAACTTGCTTTCCAGGTCTCCGGGCGCCGCACCCTCCCTCAGCAGCAGATAGGTATAGAGGTCGTGGTTGAACCCCTGGGACTGCATCGTGGCCGGTTCGTTGTAGAGCTTGTTCGGCGCCAGGGATGCGTAGGAAGCCAGGAAATCGAAATGAAGGTGGGAGTTGCCCGGCATGTCCCGCATGATGCCTTTCACCGTGAACTTGTACAGGTCGTCCCCCGTAATCACCTTCCCGATCGGGTTTTCGTCCCCGAAGTACTTCTCCACCATGGACTCCGACAGCACCACGGCGTGCGGCTCGGTCAGGACCGTCTGCGCGTTGCCCTGCACGAGGGGGATGGTGAAAATGTCGAAGACCGACGAATCCGCGAATATGAAGTACCGTTCGTAGAACCGGTTATCCTTGTACCGGATGAGCCAGCGGGAGCCTGGCGGCTTTATCCGGGTGATCTTCTCGATCTCGGGGTATTCTTCCGCGAGCACAGGCGCCCAGGGTGGTGGCGTGACCGCCGCCTCGATCGGCCGTCCCGCGATGGTGGCGGACTCGGCCAGGCGATAGATCCGGTCATGCTTCTCATGATACCGGTCATAACTGAGCTCGTCCTGCACATACAGTATAATGAGAATGCAGCAGGCGATACCGATGGCCAGGCCAAGGACGTTGATCGCCGAATAACCCTTGTGCCTGAGCAGGTTACGCAGCGCGGTCGTCAGGTAGTTTTTTATCATGTGGTGGTTCGTTGCGTGTTGGTTTTGTTACAGAAGTAGTGGTAAGTCATCATCGGGCCAACTCTTGCACGCTGATATTAAGACCCGTTGGGGTTGTCGTTTGTTTCATAGTCAGGTACCGGCCCTTACCACAGCACGCCGAACAGCAGTCCTGATGCGATCGCCAGGTAGCCCAGGGCCAGTACGCCGGGCCGCCGGAAGATCGAAAGGCCCCCGGGCGGAAGTTTGAACGGATAGGCCCCGCGAACCGGCCCCTCGGCCAGGGTCTTCTGCAGCCAGGTCCCTTCGAGGGCTTTCAGCCGGTGGGCCATGCGGCTGCGGACCGAGGCGATGTCGTTCCGCCGGGCATAGACGAGTCCTTCCAGATCCTCTTTGGGAATCCGACCCCGGCGCAGGGTGATCAGCGCCGACACGGCCAGCATGCCGGCCGCCGGCAGCACGATGTTCCAGAGGTAAGTCCACCACGTGTTGGTGTACCACACGGGCAGTCCCCATTCCAGGCTTTCGCCGAGGATCGCCGACACGCCGTAGGCCAGTCCGATGAGCAGGCCCACGATGCCGGTCGACCGGTGCACGCGGGTGAAAACGCCCATGAGGATGACCGTCATGAGCGGTACGGCGATGGCGCCGGCCAGTCGGAGGTAGAAGGCCAGCATCCCCTCCTGTATGAAGGGTACGTAAGCGAACCCCAGCGCCATGATGAAGGGAGCCGTGATGCGGCCTACGCGGGTGTAGTGGGCGTCCGGCGCGCGCTTCACGATGAACCGGGCGTAG
>CAZZNP010000005.1:63037-69830 GCA_964655785.1 uncultured Gemmatimonadota bacterium | reverse complement strand
ATATCCTCTCCTTGAAAAGACGAATAACTCCCTCTTTATTGACGAATCAAGGCTAATTGCCGTTGCGGTACCACATAGCCGGGTGACAGCAGGGATAAGATACGTGCATGACCTCCAGCGGATTTTCTGCTAAAGACTGGATCGACAGACTCACACCGGCAATTTGCAACCTGGCCAAAGTCCAAGTCCCCTACCTCGAAGAATACTACAGGCAGAATCCGTCTTGGCATACTGTGGACGAAGAACAGGGGAGCGAATCGGTGGCGTTCCCTCTAGACGACCTGCGTCTCCTCACTTCTATGGCTCGCAACCGCAAATTCCGTGGCAAAGCGGAGAGTAACGCCCCCTGCTCGAGGCGCTGGATCCCGTCCGGCACATACTTCTTTCGCATCCCACCCTGTCGCGGGTCGTGAGCCCCATCATCGGCCAGGACAAGTTCTGGATGGAGATAATGAACTCCGGTGGTTTGACCTACCTGACGGACCTAATCGCGGGTTTGATCGCACGTGCCTCTGAACTTTCCGGTGACCGATTTCGGACGGCCGCAGCCGAACTGAATGGATTACTCTGTCCGGTACCGGCCGAAGACCCGGTCGTGGTGCCGGGTGAGTTGGACGCCGGATATGACGCTGTGCTATTCTATGGAATGACCTTCAAGGAACCATTGTATATCTCGGAAGGAATGGTGGTCATTCCTTACGAGCAGGTACGAAGGTTTGTGGACAAAACCCTGGTCGATGAACTCGCTCCGCCTGCCGCCGGTTTCCACGGCTGGCAGGCGCTGGGGGCTGTGGTCAGGCCGTTCCGATGGCGACCTGCATTCCAGCGAACAGGTTATCCAAGAGACGTAGTACCGAGGAAACCGGGATCGTTTTTCCGGGATGCGCTGGTCTTCCTAGATCTACTTGCCGTAGCGCACGCGACGCCTGTACCGCACCTGGCGTTTATGGAGGATCACATCGACCGGTCTGCTAGTCGACTTCTCGGTCGATCGGATCATAAAGGTAGCCACAGACTTGGCCGATCGGCCCAAAATTTCGATGGATTTGACTTATGCCCGGAACCCATACCGAAGGCGTTCGACGAGGCGAAGGAAGCTCACAAAAACCGATCTAGTAAACGGTACGCCAGATACGCTAAAACAGTCAGTCGGCTTTCCGATGCGCTCGTCATGGACGGTCGGTTTTCGAACGAGGACAGAATCGTGAAAGTCTCAATTGCGTTGGAACAGATGTACGACCTGCCCCAAAATAAGATCTCGCGTGAATTGCGAAACAGGGCTTCCTCGTTTCTCGAGGCCGACTCCACAAGCCGGGAAGGGATCAAGAAGAGAGTTAATGAGTTCTACAGCGCACGGTCGAGTATCGTTCACAGCCGGTCGATCAACGTGCCTTCACAAACGATCTCCGAGGCGTTTGACAGCGGATTCAACATTGCCAGGCGGACGTTGTTCAAGCTGTTGCGCGAAGGCCCACCGGAGAACTGGGATGAAGTAACTGCCTCAAAAAACGAACCAAGCCTTAACCATTCTAAATAACTGTTATTACGTCAGTTTTTGTTGGTATATTTCGGACAGACTTCATCCTGATTAGTTAACTGACGAACACGGCCGGGGGTGTCAGATCTTGAAAGACATTGCACTGGCTTGGTCCCGATGCTGCAGCAGACAGGCAGGTAGTAACTATCCTGAATCGCAATCTCTCCAAGGATGTTAAGCTTGATTTGTTACGGAACAGCCGTGATCTGCCAGGATGGATGCAACCTATCGCACGCAGCATCACGTACGATCTGGCAGACGGCTGATACATGAAAACTACGCATCATTCCTTTCCCCTGAAACAATCTCGTGCTTATCTTGCTCATACCGCAAAGCGAGGAACCCGTTCTGAGAAAGTCACATCCACAAAGAAAGCCCGGATAAACTGGTGTTTCATCCGGGCTTCCCAATTCATTACTAAAATCGCTATAGTGTTACCTAACTGGCATTACACGAATCTCAACGTCCGGCACTGTGGAATTGATTTCCAATTTGTCCGGTTTATCTGTTCCGTCAATGGCGATCTCAATCTCATCAGGTCCAGAAACGTTACTGACCTTTGCTAACGAAACCGTTACGGTCTCTGGTTTCAGATTGTACCATGCACCCGTTGCGCCATCTATGATAACCCCAAGCAGTCCCAACAAAATATCTGCAACTAAATAACCACCGCTGAGATGTTTCGTTATCCGGATCTGGGCAGATTCATAGCCTTCCTTCGAGAACGACAGGACGTATTCGTTCTTCCGTTCTAACTCCAACGTGGTGGGGGTAGTGTAAGACATCCCACTCACACCTACCGATACAGCATTCGGGGAGGCCTGAACTGGTATGGTTTGTTTCGTGCCTTGCGTAATCGCCGCACAACCTGAAAACAGAACCACTGTACAAATCAGAAAGGATATAAAACGCATAAGTACATTTCTCCGTATATTGAAAGTAAAACTACGCTGCGTTTGACTATGATACAAGTATAAGGGTCGTTGATAATACATTGCAATCTTAACTGACTTACAAGGTTTTTTTAAGTGTTTTTCCGAAACCATCAGATCAGAAGGCCACGATCCCCGATCCGCTTATATCATACTCCAGATCACGACACGCCGTTTATCCAGGTAAATCAATCGTTTGCAGAAAAAGCCCCTGTTTACCTGCCTAGTTACCAGTCTTCTGGCTGGCGGTTTAATCACATTTTCGATCTGTTTCGTTCTCTAACTCTATATGTTCCTCCGCAGATACATTTGTACCACCACTACTTTGGATTGACGCCGGGGCATATTCTAGCCAATTTAAAACCTGTACACCCGAATCCTTGACCGTGTTTCGTTTGGCGAGACCCGTTGCCGTTATTTCAAATCGGTACCTCACGGCTTTGGCCAACCGTGCATGATCATGCAAGTGCTTTGATCGGCTGTATTCAATCGAGCTGACCGCCCAAATGGCTTCCTACGGCGGAGGCGAAAGGAGATTTCCCGCGCTAAATGGTCGGTGTGAGCGCGCGTTTTAGGAACGGTGTGAGCGCGTAAGGAGTCGCCGAGCGAAAGAACCGACACGAGGGCGTGAGGAGTCGCCAATCTCATTCACCAGGTTAAAAGCACGCTAGACTACAAGCTTAAGGAGCATCCCCCATGTCATCCGAAAAAAAGATCGACCCGCGCGTCTTCGAACTGTATGACGAGTACTGTCACGGATACATCGACCGGCGCACGTTTCTGAGCCGCGCCGCGGCGATCACGATCGGCGGCGTCACCGCGCTCTCGATGGCACAGGCGCTCCTGCCCCGGTACGCCGAGGCCCAGACGATCTCCTTCACCGACCGGCGGATCAGGGCCAGCTACGTCGAGTACCCATCGCCCGGAGGCACGTCCGGCAGCATGCGGGGATACCTCGTGCAGCCCACCGGCGACGGGCCCTTTCCTGCCGTCGTGATCTTCCACGAGAACCGCGGCCTGAACCCATACATCGAGGATGTGGCGCGGCGTGCGGCGGTGGCCGGGTTCCTCGCCCTGGCTCCGGACGGTCTGGCGCCGGTGGGCGGATACCCCGGGAACGACGATGACGGCCGTACCTTGCAGAGAAGCCTCGACCCGGAGAAGCTGGACCAGGACATGATCAACAGCGCGCGGTATCTCAAGGCGCACGAACGATCGAACGGCCGTCTCGGCGCGACGGGATTCTGCTGGGGTGGGGGGATGACCAATCGCCTCGCGGTGGCGCTCGGCGGCGATCTGCAGGCTGGCGTGCCGTACTACGGGGCCACGGCCGCGAGCGAGGACGTGCCGAAGATCGAGGCGGCCCTTATGATTGTCTACGCGGGGACCGACCGGCGCATCAACGCCATGTGGCCGGAGTACGAAGCAGCTCTTAAAGAAAACGGCGTGACCCATGAAATGCACATGTTCGAGGGAACGCTTCACGGTTTCCACAACAACTCGACGCCACGATACAACGAGACGGCGGCGGCCCAGGCGTGGAATCTTACCGTGGGCTTCTTCCGCAGACACCTCACGGTATAGCGCGCTGCGGTCCGCGATGAACGGACCTCAGATACCATAAAGGCTCACCTCACGGTCGTCCCGTAATGGTTATTTCGAACCGATGGCCGGAAAAGAGGGTACGCCCAGAAATATAGGAAAATACTCAAGAAAAGAGAGACACTCGCGGGAGAAGGGGAACACCATGGATATCGCACCAATTCGCGACCAGATGCCGGGCCTGAAACACGACGTCTACTTCAACACCGGAGGGATCGGGCAGTCGCCGGTCTGCGTGTTCGAAGCGGTCGCAGAAGGCTATCAGCAACTACGCAGCGGCAGTATCAGAACGAACGACTGGTACGCTGCGATGGACGAGGACGCTTCCGGAATGCCGGCAAAAATCGCGGGTTTCTTCGGAGCCGATGCCGGGGAAATCGCGTTGACGATGAGCACGGGCGAAGGTTACGGCATGGTGCTCGGCGGGCTGAGCTGGCAAGCAGGGGACGAGGCGATCATCACCAATGAGGAACATCCGGTACCCCTTCAGGCGTCCCAGGGCCTGGCGGACCGGGTAGGGGCGATCGTCAAGGTAGTCGAGATCGACCAGGATAAAGACGTGTTCCTTGATCGGCTGGAACGGGCCATCACTCCGCGTACCCGCCTTTTCTGCTTCAGCCATGTCACGACGGATTGGGGGACCCGGCTGCCCGCCCGCGAGATCTGCGCGCTGGCACGGGAACGCGGCATTCTCACGCTCTGGGA
The DNA here is from genome assembly GCA_964655785.1 of uncultured Gemmatimonadota bacterium. Taxonomy (GTDB): domain Bacteria; phylum JAAXHH01; class JAAXHH01; order JAAXHH01; family JAAXHH01; genus JAAXHH01. Next base: position 65,054 of record CAZZNP010000005.1, on the reverse strand, counting down.
TGGTTGCCAGGCCGTCGGGCAGTTTCCGATCGACCTGCACGACATGGGCTGTGACTTCTACGCCACCAACTGCTACAAGTGGATGCTCTCGCCAATGGGTACCGGGTTTCTTTATGTGCGCAAAGAGGCGCAATCTGTGCTGAAACCGCTGAGGAAACCCCACGATCCCGAAGGTTCCGCCCGGCAGTATGAGACGGGAACGCCGGCGAGCGTGCTCTACCGCGGTCTCGGTGCCGGCCTGGATTTCATCGCTGGCATAGGCGGACCGCAGGCCATCGCCGAGGAAGCGGGACGGAAAGCGGAATCGCTACGCGCACGTTTCGACGCTATTCCCGGTGTGCGTGTCATCAGCTCACGCCGCGCCGAAACCCGGACCGGCGTCGTCGCGTTCGCTATCGAAGGCATGGAGGGAAGGGAAGTCTCGGAAGCGCTTTTGGAACGCTGGCAGATCGTTCAACGGGCTACCTACATCAACGAACCTTCCGGGGTGCGCATTTCTGTGGCGTTCTACACCAGCGAGCAGGAACTGGATACGCTGGTCGAAGCGGTCACGACCCTGGCAGGCGAAATCGGGAATCGGTAACAGGCCGCACACGGTTCCCTTTCGTCGTTGCAGCAGATCGAGTCCTGTAGACACGCCTACGCCGCGTCCTGGTCAGACGGAGTCCTGTAGACACGCCTACGCCGCGTCCTGGTCCGACGGAGTCCTGTCGATACGCCTACGCCGCGTCCTGGTCAGACGGAGTCATGTCGATACGCCTACGCCGCACCGCGGTCAGTCGGAGGTGCTGGAGGAGCCGGAGGAGCCGGAAAAGGCCTTGTACTGTGCTTCCTCTTGTCCGCGCCAGAATAGCTCCAGTGACGTGACGACGGATTCAAATTGCTCATCGTCCCATCCTTCGGACACCTTTGTCGCACGTTGCTTCACGAGTTCCAGGTACCTGTTCGCGGCTTGCTTTCCATCGTTCGTGATTTCACAGATCACGACGCGCCGGTCATTCGGGTCGGATTTTCTCTTCACGTACTTCTTGTCGACCAGTTCCTGCACAACGTTGGTGGTGTGTGACTGCGTACTTCCGAGCCGACTGGAAATCTCCGTCATGCGCAGCGCCCCACTATGGTTCAGGATCAGGAGTGTATTGACCTGGTGCACGTTCAGGTTCATTTTCCGCAATTTGGTCCTGTGCCCGCCGCACATCAGTCGATTCAGCTGTTCCACGGCAAACACGAACCTGTCCGTTAACTTCCTTCTCCGGTGTTTATCCATTTAGACTCACTCACGTTGCGGTTTCCGGACGAACTGTCGCCCGGGTTTTGATGATATAACGGTGATCCGCGATCAAATGTACACCGTGGTACAGATTAACCGGGAACACGAAATGAACGGGTTTATATAAACAGTTTATATAAACAAATGACGGTGCCACTTAGTCTGTGTCAAGCAATATATCATGAAAAAGAATAATACGTGACAAATATTTTATAGTTAATTTTATTTTAATATTGGTTTTGGAAATACAGAGTCGCCCACTCCACCGTTATTCAGCCGAAACACATGGACCTTCGACAATGCTACGTTGTCACTCTTTATACGCCATGCCCCTGTCACACCCTTTATGTCCGCCCCGGACAAAAACTGCTTTCCACGAGCGCGCACATCCCCCCATTTTCTGCTCTGAGCCCTTGATGCGTGCCGGGCCAGCACGAATCCGGACCGGTGCATCGGACAGGCTGTCTTGACACCTTCCGATTTCACTACAGACCTGGAAGGATGTCCGCGAAACAGCCCGATCTGATTCTGCGACCCCATGTCGCATCAATCCTGGAATTGCCGTCATGACCGTTATCACCGCGACCACCCGCCTTTCGCGCGAACTCCGCCGCGACTACGATCGAATTCAGGAAGAGGCGGGGCGGTCCTCCTGGCCTACCGCTGAGATCCTGCCGTTGTCCGCCTGGCTGTCGGAAACTTGGAAGAACGGACAGTTTTCCGATCGTTCGACTGCCCCCGGCCGCC
>CAZZNP010000005.1:56839-62937 GCA_964655785.1 uncultured Gemmatimonadota bacterium | reverse complement strand
GGGCCGCCTGCTCCGGCCCGCCGAAGAACGGTTGATCTGGGAGAGCATTATCCGTTCAGGGGCTGGAAACCTGCTGGATATACCCTCGACGGCAGAGGCTGCCGCCAGGTCCTGGGATCTCCTGTGCAGCTGGGACCTTCCGCTCGATGCCGAGGAGTGGAATGAATCCGCGGATGCCCAGGCTTTTAAATCCTGGGCCGAGGCGTTCCGCCGACGTTGCCGCGGCAAAGGCTGGATCTCGAACGCCGAGCTTGCGGCGTCTGTCGCGGACCTCATCGACCGGCAAACGGTTCCGGTCCCGGAGGAAGTCGAATTCGCGGGATTCCTGGAACTGTCACCGGTCCAGCGGCGTCTGATCGAAGCGCTCGAGCGGCGCGGTGTGAAGATCCGGGAAAACGCGCGTCTTGAGGAAACCAGCGACGCCACACGCCTGGGTTTTGCCGACGCCGGCCGCGAAATCCGTGCCGCCGCCGTATGGGCGCGCCGTTGCCTCGAAAACGATCCGGATGCGCGCGACCCGGCCTACAGAATCGGCATCGTCGTGCCCGGACTGGAAGGTCGCAGAAGCGAGATTGAGCGCGTATTCGGCGAGGTGTTTTATCCACGAGACCGGCTCCGGCCGGATCTCGACCCGGCGCGGTGCTTCAACATCTCCCTGGGACTGCCACTCGATAAATACCCCGTAGTCAAGACGGCGTTGCTGTTCCTTGGCATCGACCCCCGGGATCTCACCGTCGAGATTGCGAGCCGCGTGCTGCGATCCCCGTTTCTGCCCGGATCAACGGAGGAGATGACCCGCCGAGCAACGCTCGACGCGGCCTTGCGCTCCGGCGGCGCCCCGGATGTTTCTCTGGCGGACCTGGCCGGGTTGGCCGGTCATCGGGGAGACGCCGACACATGTCCCATGTTCGCGACTCTGTGTGCGGCATGGGAAGAAAAGCACCGGACGCTTCGATCGCCCCGGCTGCCCAGTGACTGGGCGCCCGTCCTTTCTGGGTATCTTCGCGACATCGGTTGGCCCGGCGACCGCACGCTCGATAGTATCGAATACCAGACGCTTGAGGTCTGGCAGGAGTTGCTCTCCGAGCTGGCCAATCTGGACGCCGTAGCCGGGCGCGTAACGCTCCATGCGGCGGTGGATACGCTGCGAAAGCTGGCTTCGGCCAGGTTGTTTCAACCGGAGTCCGCGCCTGCGCCCGTGCAGGTTCTGGGTGTACTGGAAAGCTCCGGCCTGCATTTCGACCGGATCTGGATAATGGGCATGCATGATGGCGTCTGGCCGTCCGATCCGGCGCCGGACCCCTTCCTTCCGTTTCGCCTTCAGCGCCGTAACGACCTGCCCGGATCGTCACCGAAACGGGAACTCGAGTCCACCCGGATGCTCACCGGGCGCCTTCTTGCGTCCGCGCGATCCGTCGTCGTCAGCTATCCCGAGCGGGAAGGCGACACGGACCTTAGAGTCAGTCCGCTCATTGGCATGCTGCCCGAAGCCTCGCCCGGCGACCTGGGCATAGAGGCGTTGCCCGGCGACCTGGGCATACAGGCCTCGCCCGCCACCCTGGATATACCGGGAGCGCCCGGCGACCTGGGCATAGAGGCGTTGCCCGGCGACGAGGAACGGCTTCCGGGCGCCTCCCCGCTGGAAGTTCTGGACGACCATTACGGGCCGCCGTGCGGCGATGGGGCGCTCCGGGGCGGGACCTTCCTGTTCAAACTTCAGGCGGCTTGTCCTTTCAAGGCTTTCGCCGAACTGCGCCTGGGTGCGAGGGCGCTGGAGGAACCCGAACCCGGACTGAACGCGCTCGAGCGGGGACAGCTCGTGCACCGCGTTCTCGAACGGATATGGGAACGGCTGAAGTCCCACGAACGGTTGCTCGAAGAGACCGAAGACGGACTGATGCAAATCATACGGTCGCAGGTCGAGCCCGAGGTTCAGAGGTTACTGGGCGACCGGTTCCGGCGGAATCCCCGGTTCGCGGAAATCGAACGGACCAGGCTGACTGCCGTCATTGGAGAATGGATGGGCGTGGAACGGCGACGGCAGGCATTCACCGTAGTCGACCAGGAAGAACGACGGAAGGTTGAAGTCGGGGGCATCGAGGTGAACATTCGGGCGGACCGGGTGGATCGTCTTGAAAACGGCAGACTGGTCATACTCGACTACAAGACCGGGGAATGCGGTCCCTCCGACTGGAAAGGCGCAAGACCGGACGAACCCCAGCTGCCCATATACGCCGTCAGCGCGGACACGCCGCTCGCTGGCGTCGTGTTCGCCAGGCTGCGGGCTGGAGACGCTGGATTCAGGGGACTTACCGAATCTCAGGGCATCGTGCCGGGAGTCCGGGTACGCGAAGATCAGCCGCCGCTCGAGCAGACCATCGGCGAATGGAGGACGGTGCTGGATGGACTGGGCCGCGACTACCGGGATGGCCGAGCGCACGTGGACCCCAAGGACCCGGCCCAGACCTGCAGGCACTGCGCGCTGCCGTCGTTGTGCCGGATAGGCCAGGGGACGGAGGAACCGGGGGAGGATGACCGTGACTGAACCCGCGGCCGACCAGGCGCAACGCCTGCAGGCGCTAGACCATACCCGGTCGTTCATCGTCCAGGCCCCCGCTGGGTCGGGCAAGACAGAATTGCTCATCCAGCGGTTCCTGGCCTTGCTGGCACGGGTGGACCGGCCGGAGGCCGTCGTGGCCATCACCTTTACCAGGAAGGCGGCCGCGGAGATGCGGCATCGTATCGTCGCGGCCCTTCGCAGTGCCGCCGGACCGGGTCCCCGGACGCCTCACGAAATCCATACGTGGAATCTCGCGCGGGAAGCTTTTGCCCAAAACGACAGGCTGGACTGGCGCCTGGCCGAGCATCCGGCGCGCCTTCGTATTCAGACGATCGATTCGCTCTGCTCCATGCTGGTGCGTCGTATGCCATGGGTTTCACGCATGGGAGGGACGCTCCGGCCGGTGGATGACGCAGGATACCTGTACGCCCGCGCGGCCCGCCGGACGGTGTCCCTGTTGGACGCCGATGGTACGCCGGCTGACGTGACGGCGGCGCTGTCCGCACTGCTTTCCCACCTGGACAATCATGTCGGTAGAATCGAGCGCCTGTTGGGGATCATGCTCGGCACCCGGGATCAGTGGATGCGGCACGTGGTCGACCATTCCGGTTCCGGTACGGCGGGAGACCACGGAGCGGCGGACGGTTCCGCGGCGGCGGGCGACCACGGAGCGGCGGACGGCCACGGAGCGGCGGACGGCCCCGCGGCGGCGGGCGACCACGGGTTGGCGGACGGCCCCGCGGGCGACCACGGAGCGGCGGACGGCCCCGCGGCGGCGAACGGTCCCGGAGCGGCGCGCGACCACGCGGCCCCGCGAGAGCGCGAAGCGCTGCGCAGCGTCCTGGAGTCCGCCCTCAGGCAGGAGATCGAAGGGGCCCTCGCTCAGGTCCGCGAGGCATTCCCGGAACCCTTCAGGCAGGAGACCGTCGAACTCGCCCGTTTCGCGGCATCGAACCTGCAAGCGGAGAACCGGGAAAGTGCGACAATCGCCTGCCGCGAGCTTCCGGGGTTTCCAGGTTCAGACGCCGAATCTCTCCCCTGCTGGATCGGTTTCTCGGAGATGTTCCTGACCGCGCAGGGAGCCCGCCGCCAGAGACTCAACATCAACCAGGGTTTCCCGCCGACCGCTGCCGGAAACGCCGCGAAAGAGCGGCTTTCCCGCATCGATCTGAACCCGGAAACCGTCCGGTTGATGCATGAATTGCGGTCGCTGCCCGCTCCGCGATTCGATGACAGGCAGTGGGACGTGCTGAACGCGCTGATGCTCCTGTTGCCCGTGGCGGTAGAGCAGCTCAGGCTCGTCTTTCGCGAGGAAAGGTGCGTCGACTTCACGGAGATCGCCATCGGGGCGCGGACCGCGCTGGGTCCTGACGAGGCCCCAACCGACCTGGCCCGCGGACTGGACTATCAGATCCGCCACCTGCTCATCGATGAGTTTCAGGATACCTCCCAGAGCCAGTATGGCCTGCTGACCCGGCTGATCAGGGACTGGCGCCCTGATGACGGACGGACGCTGTTCCTGGTGGGCGATCCCATGCAGTCGATTTACGGATTTCGTGAAGCGGAGGTCGGCCTCTTTCTTCAGGCCCGGAAGCGCGGGGTCGGCGCCATCCGGCCGATCCCCCTCGCGCTGTCGGTTAATTTCCGCTCCTGTCCACCCGTCGTGGACTGGGTGAATAGCGCTTTGCGCGACGCATTCCCCCTGGAGGAGGACATCCTGTCGGGCGCGGTCACCTACGAGCCCTCCGTGGCTTTCAAGGCCGACCGTCCTGACAGCTGTGTCCGCTTCCATCCCTTCCTTGCCCATGACCCTGCCGCCGAGGCCGAGCGCGTAGTCGAGATAATCAGCGAGACACAGGCGGACCGCCCTGGCGAGACGATCGCCGTCCTGGTCCACGCCCGCAGTCATCTGACCGCTATCGTTTCCGCCCTGAGAGACAGAGGGAAGAGATTCCGCGCCGTGGAGATCGACGCCCTGGGGGACCGCCCCGTGGTACGGGACCTGATGTCGCTCACGCAAGCGCTTCTGCACCCCGGCGACCGGTTGGCCTGGCTGTCCATACTGCGCGCTCCGTGGTGCGGTCTCACGTTAAAGGACCTGGAGGCCCTGGTACGAGGCAACGACGCGTCAGCTGTTTGGGACCTTCTGCAGGACCGCGGGATACAGAGCCGCCTGTCGCCTGACGCCGGTCCCAGGATCGGCCGGTTGATACCCATTCTCGCCGACGCCTTCGCCCTTCGGGGCAGGATGCCGCCCCGCCGGCTGGTGGAGGGCGTCTGGACGGCGCTCGGCGGTCTTGCGTGCCTGGAAGCGCGGACGGAACGCGAGGACGCTATCGCTTTTCTCGATCTCCTGGAGCAAACCCAGGACGGTCTGGGGATCCCGATCGAGAAGGAGTTCGCCGAAGATGTCGCACGCCTTTTCGCGCCTTCCGATGTCGAAGCGGGAGGAGACGTGCAATTGCTCACGATCCACCGGGCCAAGGGGCTGGAGTTCGATACGGTCATCCTCCCTGGGCTGGGCCGGCTGCCGCGCGCCGAGTATCCGAGACTGCTCCTGTGGCACGAATATGCACGGGACGGCCGGTCCCGGCTGCTGCTGGCGCCCATTCGCGCGTCCGGCGCGCCAAAAGACAAAGACCCGCTCTACAGCTACCTGGGCGGCATCGAAACGCGAAAACGCGATCACGAAAGGACCCGGCTGCTCTATGTGGCCGCCACGCGGGCCCGGAAATGCCTGCATCTGCTCGGACACACCGGGATCGATCCGGAGGACCAGGCGCCGAAAAGGCCGGGGTCGCGAACCATGCTGTCGAGAATCTGGCGCGCGGTCGAACCAGATTTCGTGGAGGCAATGAAGGACCGCGTAGCGATGGAGGCGATGAAGGACCGCGTAGCGCCTGAACCGGAAGAAACCGCGGCCGCGGAGATCCTCCGGGGGGTGCCGCTCCGCCGGCTCGTTACGGGCTGGACGCCCGGACCGATGCCTGCAAACGTCGAAAGGGAAACAGGGTTCGATCCGTCGGATCCGGCAAGCGGCGAAACGGGCCATCCCACCTTCGAGTGGGTAACTGAGCTTCAGCGACGGGTCGGGGTCGTCGTGCACCAGTCGCTTCAGCGCATGTACGCGCCCGATCTTCTGAACTACAGCGAGGAAACGGTCCGCGTTGCCCTAGCGCAGGAAGGGCTGGCAGGCGACAAGCTGGACGAGGCCGTTTCAAGAGCGCTGTCTGCCCTTGGAAACACCGTCGCCGACGAACGGGGACGCTGGATACTGTCCCGGCACCTGAACGACGAAAGAGAACTCGCGCTCACCACGGTCCTCGACGGCAAGATCCAACGATACGTGGTGGACAGGACATTCGTGTTCGAAGGGAAACGCTGGATCATCGACTACAAGACCAGCGCCCATACCGGCGGAGACCTCGACGGGTTCCTGGACAATGAACAGCAGCGGTACCGCGGCCAGCTGGAGGGTTATGCGACCGTCCTGCAGTCCATGGAGTCCGGACCCGTAAATCTGGGGTTGTATTTCCCG
>CAZZNP010000005.1:43789-56739 GCA_964655785.1 uncultured Gemmatimonadota bacterium | reverse complement strand
GCACGACGAACCGGAGAAGATCAACATGACAGGTCACGCTTTCCCCCTGATCGAAGTCGAGGGCAGCGGCTACGAAATGGGTTATCAGCATGGCGCGCAGGCGGCCGGTCTCGTCCAGCGGTACCTGCGCTGGATCGAGCGGTTGACGGGGATGACGCGGGATACGCTTTGCCGGAACGCCATGGGTCTCTGGCCGCTGATGGAACGCTTGAGTCCGGCTTTCTCGGAAGAGGTGCGGGGGCTGGCGGCAGGCGCGGGGATCAGCCTGGATGAGGCGGTTCTGTGCCAGGCCCGCGGCGAAGCGGCACAGATGACGGTCGGAGCGTGTACCGCCTTCGCGCTGACGCGGTCGGCCACGGAGGATGGGATCACGCTGGCCGGACAGAACCAGGACCTCGAACCCGAATATGCCGACGTCGCGATCCTGTTACGGGTAAAACCCGGGGATGGCCGTCCCAGGGCGCTGATGTTTACGTTCGCCGGGCAACTGGGCTATTCCGGAATGAACGAGCACGGCGTAGCCCATTTCGCCAACGCCTTGTATGGATCTACGTGGCGGATGGGACTGCCCCATTATCCTATCAAGCGCCTGGTCCTGGAACAGCGCACCGTTGAGGACTGCGTGGGTATCCTCTCCAGGCACCGTACCTGTTCGGCCGTCAACCTGGTGTTGTGCGACGGGCTGGGACACATCGATACCGTAGAAATACGGCCCGAGGGGATAGCCAGGTACCGGGACGCCCATCCGGACGCCAGTTTGCATACCAACCACTATCTGACCCCCGCGTTCGCCGATCACGAAACCGGATACCTGCCCGACTCCTGTCCTCGCCTGGACCGCATCCGGCAACTTGTCCAGGCGCGTTGGGGAACGATCACCGTAGACACGATCAAGGAGATTCTGGCCGATCACGAAAATGATCCGGGGGGAATCTGCCGGCACGGCGCGGTCGGGATGCACTCGATTTCGGGGTATATCGCAGAGCCCGGGAAACGGCTTCTTCACGTGCGTCGCGGACATGGATGCCTGGGTACGTGGAAGGCATACGAAGTGTGAGGAATCCGATCCGGCTTCCGGGTGACCTCGCAGGAACCGTCAGCCGGCGAGCAGGATCGATCCCGGCGTTAAAACCTGCATCGGTCCAGATGCGTAAAACCGCATCACTCCCGGCGAAAAACCGCATCGCATTCACGCATCCGAGCCGCCGTTTACAGGAAAGGCCCGGTACACTCCTTCACTCAACACCGGCACGCAACGGCTCGCGTCGAGTGCCGCCGCAAGCCGCACGTCATCCTCGAAACCCCTGCCGATCAACTCTTTGCCGGACCCCGACGCGCCAAGGACTGATTCCAGGTTGTCCCTGAACGCCGCAAAAACCCGGGCGGCGGTTTCGGCTTCCGGTGAACGGGAGCCTTCCAACGCGTGAATGACGGCTCCCGCGCCGAGCAGGTCTTCGATAGCGGGCCTGAGCGTCTGTTGTTTTTTCCAGCGTTCTCCCGCGGGGATAATACTGATGCCGGTACCGTATTGCTGCAAAATGCCGGCAAGGACCGTAGCATTCCTGAGACAACCAGCGAATGTCGGCCTGTCGCCGGTGGAAAGGGAGAGCGTAGACCCGTTGGGAGAGGGCAGGACCAGGGCGGTACCGGCGGGTATATCCACAAGGGACGAAGGAGACAGCGAATATCCGCCCCCTTCGAATGCCCGGGTGGTGTTGGCCATGAGCGCATTACGCGACCTGGCGAAAGCCGCCGCCGTATGGTCCTTTGTTCGAAACGGGTAGACCAGGGCGCCATTGCCCGCCGCGATGTCTACACTGGTGGAAAACGAAAGGACGTCGACGATGACTACGGCCCGGCTGCTGGGCAGCAGTTCCTGAAGCCCTTCTTCACCCCGCTCGCAACGGATATCGTACGTACTCTGGTCAAAATACATTGGAATCTCCCGGACGGAGCGGGTCAGGCTCCGGGCTGTTCTTCGCGTGGAGTTCTCCGCAAATGCCTGTTCAGCTTGTACGTCTCGTATCTGAAATCGTCGATGTACCTGGCAATCGTCGACAACAGAATCACCACCTCGCGTAACTCACCACGCAGTTCATTCAGTACCTCGTTGATCTGTTTCACATCTGTGTTTCGCATGAGATCCCTCCCGATTCGGTGCTGACTGGTCTCAGGATAAGGTGAATTCAAGGACGGCGACCGGTGCGGAATCCTGTGCGGGAGCCCGGTGCGAGAGCCCGGTGCGGGTGCATGGTTGGTCCGCCGATTTCCCTCGCCATGGCGTTACGCTTCAGCCCCGGGACGCCATCATTAAATGTGATTTATAATTACAATATACCGTATTTTTATTATGTTTGGAACTATAATTCAATAAAATTGTGCCGGAAAACGCGGAAAACCGTTCCGGGACTGGCACAGGGACCGGCACAGGGACCGGCACAGGGACCTGCAGAGGGATCGGCACTGGGACCGTAAAGTGTTTGCTAGTCCGAGGCCCCCAGCGTGAAGGTCTTCTTACCTTCCAGACCGCAGGCCACAGGGTAGTTTTTCGCCCTGGGTCCGCCTTCACCGGGGATGTAGCGGACATGGGGCGGGAAGTAGGCATACAGCGCCGTGTTACGAGGATGGGGAGACCTGTTGGGACCGGATCCGTGCACCATCAGGCTGTGGAAAAAGAGCGCGCTTCCCGCCTTCAACGGCACCTCAACCTGTTGGCCTTCCATCAGGTCCTGGTCGAAAGCCGATTCGGAATCCTGTGCCTGTGCGATCAGACCCCAGTCTTTCAAACCCCATGTGTGGCTGCGGGGGATGACTTTGAAACAGCCGTTTTCTGTCGTTGCATCGTTCAGGGCAATGCTGACGGTTACGAGCGCAGGCGGCTCAATCGGCCAGTAGGCTGAATCCTGATGGGGCGCGTGCGCGGAGCCGTGGAAGGCCGGTTTGAGCATCAAGGTACTCCGGAACAGCAGCAGGTCCGGCCCAAGCAATCCCTTCAGCACCCGAAGCAGGTTCGGATGGACGGAAAGGTCGCGAAAAAACTCCGAGATCTCCCGCGTGTTTTCGATTTTCCTCAGCACGGGCAGGCCGTCCGCCCGGTTGGCGCCTTTCGCGTAGGGTTCGCGCTGGAATTGCGAGGATTCCGGAGCGCCGGCGGTCTCGAGTTCCGCGGACAGCCGGTGCAGTTGTTCGATTTCCTCGCGGCATCCGGCCAGTTCGTCTTCCGACAGCACATCCTCGACGACGAGGTATCCCTCTTCCTCGAAAAAAGCCATCTGTTCAGTCAGGCTCGTCATCGCGCATCCCCTCCAGGACAACGGTGATTGATTCAGTTCCCCGGGTCGTTTCGCCGGCTTTCCGCCGATACGCGTCGCTCCGGACCGCGGCCATGCCGGCTTGCCCCGAATAACCGTTTTAAATGCGTGTTCGCCGAGCCGATAAGCCCGTATGGTCCGAATGATCCACCCGGTCGGAACATCCGGTAAGCCAGCGCGGACAGGCCGGCGAGGTCGCAGACCAGAACCGGCAGTCGATAGACCGCCACTTCCTCGTAGCGCATTACGGCGCCAGTGGCTCCCATGGCGGCGACGATAAACGAAAAGGTAACGAGCCGTCCAGCCAGCCGGCTTCCGGCCAGTGGTGCCGACAGGATCCCCAGCAGGGCGGCATGGAATATAACGAAACCCGCGTAACCGTTTCTCGTGGCCTGGGAGATCTCCCATTCGTACCTGTAGTTCCAGACGAGGAGAACATGGGCGAAAACAATCAGCGCGACCGGTACCATGTGCTTCGGCCGATGGCGGCGCACCGCGACCAGGACCATGTTCGCGGTCAACCCGGCATAGCCCGTGATCGCGGCGAGAAAGGTTATCGTTTCGATATACATTCGCTATTCATCGTTCAAGACGGGTACCTGCGGTCACCGGTTGCGGGAACCGGCGCCTGGTGACCGATTTATTGCATCTTTTTCGGCAATTTGTCGTCTAATAGTGTAGTACAGGCAAGCGCCGAGACACGTGAAGGCATCGCGCAAGGATCGGTTGCCTGCCAATACTCAAGGATTCGATATGACTCCGGCGCCCCGCGGGAGCGTATCCAATCATAGAGCGACGGCATACCTTGCCGCTTCCAATGCGGCCTCCCATATGCCGTCGCTTTTCCTTATCTGGTACAATCTAGTGCGAAATCCATCTAATGCAATCTCCGCATGAAGGGCGATCCATCCCGGGGCAACGTGAGTCCTTCCCGGTCTGCCCAGCGGAGCAATACATCCCAGCCGTCCTGCGCGCGGCCGCTGTGAGCGTCCAGAGGGCGGGAATTGCTTCTGCCGCGCACCTGGCGTATATACTTCCTGTTGTTGATCATTTCGATGGTCAGGACGCGGCGAACGAACCCGCTGCTCGCGTATCCCACTTTCATGGACCAGATGGACCGGTGGCCGTTGGCGCAGGAGTTCTGGTACGTGGCCACGCAGTGCTTCATGGCCTTTCCTTCCTCCGAAAGGGCCCGGTCGCTGAGGATCTCCTCGATCGACCAGTTGCGGATTTCACCCGCTCTTTCGTCCACGTCCACCCACTCGAACCCCTGGATTCCTGACGACGGCCAGGTCCTGGGCGTCTTCGCACCGGCCTTGGACAGCGAGGCATGCCAGGCTTCCACTCGCCGCAGCATGGATTCGGGCGTACGCCCTTTTATGGTGAAGTCCGGGTCGGGCGGGTCGACGAGACGAACGCTCCCGTCCGGATTTCGCCGCTCCTGGCGGACAAACCGCTGGTGATGGACGTAGTCGACGATCGGGCCGACATGGGCTACGTCGAGCATGGGGTTGTTCACGAAAAAGTGCAGAACAGTCTCCCAGAAAGCCCCTTCGTCGAACACTTCACCGAGGATCGATTCGCAGACCGCCTCCGCCAGCAGGTCGTCGCCTCCCATCCCGTGCACCTGGGCCCATCGAAGTGCCGCGTCCACCGTGTATCGAGAAGGGGAGGCCTCGATGAATACATGGGCCATGCGTTTGGTGAAGCGCAGTGGAATGGAGGCTTTCCTGATGTTCTTGCCGGAGCCGACGTGAACGAACCAGTCCTGGCGGGTTTTAGCTTCGGGATTAAATCCCGTGAAGAATGCCGTATCCATGCACGAAGGCACGTCGTATTCAGCCAGGAGATGGCGCGCCAGCGCTCCGAATTGCCGCCGGCCGTTGTGGCTGTCCGGCTTCCAGTCCCCGACTTTGCGGATCCAGTGGCCATGCCAGGCGGCCAGCGACGCCAGACCGTCCAGGTAGTTGTTGGCGGGTTGCGGCCCGTACTGCGGCACGGCGGGTTTGACGTTGAAGAGCCTGCCGTGTTTTTCAACGTGCAGGAGAAGCGTCAGGAAGGCAGACTGAGCGCCCGCATCCAGGGGCGCGTTGTGAAACAGATGGCTCACCCGTAGCAGTACGGGACTGGTGAGTTCCTGTTCGTCGACCTCGCCGGCGGCGATCCGTTTCAGCAGATCCTTACGACGCCGCCTGTGCTGGCTGGCGGTCGACCGCTCGGCAATCTTCCGGTTTCGCGACTGCCGCTCGAGCCGGATTTCCTGCCGCCGCTGGACCTTGCTCTTCTGAAGCCCGTCTCCTACGGCATGCTCCCGGCACCAGGCCTGGTATTCCGCGACCGTGTCCAGGGACAGCGCGCGGATATGGACCTCGAGTTCGGAATCGATCAGGTGCTGTTTGGTGGTCCGCCGCGCGGAAGCCAGTTCCCGCCGGCGTTGCGGAAGGGTCTTGTTCAGGCGTGCGTTGAATCCGTGCTCCCGGCACCAGGCCCTGTAGCCATCCACCGTTTCCAGTTGCAGGGAACGGAGATGCCGGCGCATCGGCGCGCTCAGTCGCGGATCGGGAACGAGGTTCGTTTCAGACATGGAGGATCATACATTCAAGTCGGATCATACATTTTACATGGCGGTCGGCGCAGGGGTCTTCCAGGTAGATTACACCGGTCCGTGCGGGTTCGGCAACATCTTTCCTGCTTAGCCCGGCGTGCGCCCGTTTTGCGTTCCAACTCAACCCGATTTCGGATGCAGCGGAGCGTCGGCACAGCGGAACCGCGCCATATCAGCCGGCGGATAGGAAACCGAAGCTTCCTCGATGGATACGTCCGTGTTTAAGACAAGGACCGTGGGAACCAGTCCCGGAGCGGAAGTAGAATTGCCGTGGATGTGCCATCCGTCCGGGAAGGAGATCGACGGATGGCGGCAGGAAAGCGGTATCTTGAAAGCGGGGATCCTAGATGTGGATCGCGGCGCCTTCCATCCCGGCGGCGGCTTCCATGACCAGTTCCGACAGCGTGGGGTGGGCGTGAATGGTCTTATGCAGTTCCCGCGTGGTCGATTCCAACGTGCGCGCGGTGCAGATCTCCGCGATCAGTTCCGTGGCGTCCGCGCCGATGATATGCGCTCCGAGGATCTCGCCGTACTTCGCGTCCGCGATCAGCTTGACCATGCCGTCCGTCTGTCCGGCGGCCACGGCCTTTCCGCTGGAGCGATAGGGCATCCGGAATACCTGGATCTCGCGTTCTTCGGCGGCCTGGGCCTCGGTCAGTCCGACGCTGGCGACCTGGGGCTGGCAATAGGTGCACGCGGGGATGTTCTCCCGGTCGATGGGCGGCGCGGCATGGCCCGCCAGCCGTTCCACCAGGTTGATCCCTTCCGCCGACGCCTTGTGGGCAAGGAGGGGCGGTCCCGTGACGTCGCCGATGGCGTACACGCCGGAGACCGACGTCTGACCATATTCATCGACCTTGATAAAACCCCTGTCCGTTTCCACGCCGAGTTGTTCCAGCCCGATATCCTCGATGTTCGCGTCGCGTCCGATGGCCAGCAGCGTGACGTCGGCCTTCAGGGTCTCTTCTTTGCCGTCCACGGTTACCGTCACTGTCGTTCCATCGGAACCCGATACGGCCGATTCGACACGCGCTCCGGTCTTGATCGTCATGCCCAGCTTCGCGAAGCTCTTCGCAAGCGCATCGCTGATTTCTTCGTCTTCGACGGGCAGGAGACGGGGGAGCATCTCGACGATGGTGACTTCGGTCCCGTAGGCCGCGTAATAATAGGCGAATTCCACGCCGATGGCGCCGCCGCCGATGATGGTCATCGACCGGGGCGGCGTTTCGATCAGCATGGCTTCCGTACTGGTGATGATTCGCTCCCCGTCCACGGGAACGGCGGGGATGGCCTTGGAGCGTGATCCCGTCGCCAGGATTATGGACCGGGCGTTTATGACCTGCGTTTCACCCTTGTCATCGGTCACCTCGACGGAATCGGCCGAGACCAGGCGGCCGCGGCCGCTGACGAGGTCCACCTTGTTCTTCTTGAGAAGGAACCCTATGCCGCCGGCGAGCGTGTTGGCGGCCTTGCGGCTTCGCTGCACGGCCTTGCCCATGTCGAACCGGAGGTTGTCGCAGGAGATGCCGTAATCTTCGGCGTGGCGCATGGTCAGTACGAGTTCGGCGTTCTTGAGCAGCGCCTTGGTGGGGATGCATCCCCAGTTCAGGCAGACCCCGCCGGGTTTGTCCATTTCGATCACAACAGGTTTCAGGCCGAGCTGGGCGGCTCGAATCGCCGATACGTACCCGCCGGGACCGCCGCCGACCACCGCTACGTCATAGTGCGCTGATGCCATGTCTTACTCCGTAAAATGGATTGATGCCAATTGCCTCTAAAGCGCTGGTATAACTAACGTTCAGGGTCCTGAATGTCAAGATAATTCTCTTGTCCGTGAAGGCTGTGCACTGTATCATGAAAAGGAGCGAAAGACCGATGAAAACGGGCCCTGGAACACGCCATCAAGCCACCGAGACATGACACCAGATTCCATTTCCTCGTCCATCACTCCTGGGCGAATAACCGAGCTGATCGAAGCGCTGGTTTCCATTCCATCGATCACGGGAAGCGAACGGCCCGTGGGCGAGATGCTCCACGGGTATTTCCAGGACATCGGTCTGTCCGACGTGCGCCGGATCCCGGTGGAGGATTCGGGTGACAGTCTGGCCGTGCGGATGCCCGGCCGCGGGAACGGCCGCGCGTTCATGCTCAATTTCCACCAGGACACCTTCGACGCCTGCGACGGGTGGGAGACGGATCCGTGGTCTCCGGTGGTGAAAGATGGTTGCGTGTACGGACTCGGCGCCCACGACATGAAGGCCGGCGCCGCGGCTGTGCTCGCCGCGCTGGAGGCCATCGCGCGGTCCGGCGTTGAGCTGGCCGGCGACCTGATCGTTTCCGCCACGACGGACGAGGAGAACTGGTCGCGTGGCGCCCACGCGCTGATCCGGAGCGGACTGCTCGAAGGATGCGAGGGCTGCCTGATCCCCGAACCCACGCCTCCCGGCCGACTGCGCATCGGGTCGCGTGGACGGCACGTGATCAAGATCGACCTGGCGGGCAAGACGGCGCACGCTGCGTACACGGGCGAGGGCGTCAACGCGGTCCATGACGCCGCCGCGATCGTTTCGGCGCTGGATCGAATCGAACTGGGATGGAATGACGAGTACGACCTGGGCGGTACGGTCTGCGTCATTGAGATCAGCGGGGGCAGGAACATCATTCTCGTACCTGAACGCGCGCAGATCGTCCTCGACCGGCACATTCTGCCCGGTCAAACGGTCGAACAGGCAGTACGGGATATCGAAGCGCTGATCCGGTCCCTTTCGATCGAGTCCCGCTGGCAAGTCTCGTGGGACGACCGGCCCACGCCCGCCCCTGCGCCGTACATCGTGGATCCCGAGTCGAAGTTCGTCCGGTCCGCCAGGAAGCGGGTCGAAGAACAGATCGGCCGGCCGGTGCGGTACGCCCTGGCGCGCAGCGTAGCCGACACGAACCACTTTGCCGTGACCGGAGGCATCCCGACGCTGGTGTACGGGCCCGAAGGGGGGAACACCTGCCAGGCCAACGAGTACGTCAGCATCGATTCCACCCTCCGGGTCGCCCGGGCCTGCTGCGGCATCGTCATCGACATGCTCGGCATTGCCCGCTAGTCCGCCATGTTCCAACGCCTGCTCTTCCTCGCCCTGTTCGTCGTAGTCGCGATCCTGCTCGTACGGACGATCGCGAACTGGTTCAACCGGGGCGGCTGGATCGGCCGGAAACAGTCGGAAATCAAGGGAAGCTGGGAGGTGATCGAACCCCTGGGCAGGCTCGGCAGAGCGGCCGAGAAGATCATGAAATCCACGCTGAGGCTGCAGAACCAGGATGAACTGCGAAAGGTGGCAGTACTGTTCGACGTGGCGCACCGGGCGATCCAGGGTCTTTCCGTGGACCCCGACGAACTGCGTGTCCTTGCAGGCGAGGCATCGGAACCCATTCGCGAGGGACTTTTCGAGGGGGAGGGCTTGCACGCTCCCGGTTGGTTGCTGTTCGCGGCGGACCGCGTTCAGGATGTCCATCCCGACATGTACGCCTACGAGGTCAAGCGGATCACCCTTTCCGCCTATCGGGAGATCTTCCCGGCGGACTCGGGGACGGAACTTCCACCGGAAAAGACCCTGGCGCCTGTTGCATACGGGGCGCCGCCGGAGATTGACGACCGGTTCGGCGGCCTCGGTAACCTGGGCGCGGACTACATGCATGACCCGGTTTATGTATCTATGCTGGAATCCCCGGCCGAATCGCTGCCCGACGGCGCCATGCGGCCTCTACTTCGGTTGCTGTACGAAACCGAAGATGATCCCGCACCTGACAGCGGAATCACGGTGGACAGACTTCTGGCGCGGTACGGCGAGCGACTTTACGCCGCGGCGGTACATTGCATGATCCGGCCGGAATCGATAGAGACAGGCAGGGCCACGGCTTATTCGCCCGCACTGTTCCGGTTGATCGGCGCATGGCCGCGTAACGCCGCGGAACCGCTATTCCGCGCGGCCCTGGAATCGGGTTGGAACGACTGCGTACGTTTTCTGCCCGACTCGGGATGGGCGCGAGACCTGAAGGCGGTGTTCGAGGACAGTCCCTACGGCGCACCTGCGTAGCGCAGCATCGTAGCGCAGAATCGTAGCGCGAAATCTTAGCGCGAATTCGTAGCGCGTAATCGTAGCACGAAGTCTTGAGTCCAGCTCCGTGAATAACGGGAGGTTGCCGCAATGCGTATATCCACGAAACCCCTGCCCGGATTCGGCATGGAGATTGCCGGGGTCGATCTGTCCGAACCGCTCGAGCCCGCCATCATGCGGGAGATCCTCCAGGTGTTCCATACTCACGGTCTGATCGTGATCCCCCACCAGGAAATGACCTTCGATCGATATGACGCGTTCACAAAGGAATTCGGCAGTCAGAAACCCCATTTCCTGGATCATCTGCGCCACGAAGACCATCCGGCCATACTCAACCTGTCCAACGTATTCGAAGACGGCCAACCCATAGGCGTTTATGAAGGAGCGGCCTTCTGGCACACAGACGTGGCCTACCAGGACCCGCCCAACAGTTCCACCGTCGTCTACGGCAGGCAGTGGCCCGAAGGGGGCTGTCCGACCTACTTCGCCGACCAGATGACCGCATACGATGATCTGCCAGAGAAGATGAAAAACACCATTGATGGCCTGACCGTCCTGCATCACTACGGCAACCGGGCGGACATGAACGAAGAATCCGCGACTTCGGCGGAAAAACTGACGCTGGAACAGAAGGACCGGGTCGAAAACGTCTTCCACCCCCTGGTCAAGCGCCACCCGGTCACCGGGCGCAAGGCGCTGTACGGCGTATGCGGGAGTTCCTTCGGCATCGAGGGCATGCCGGACGACGAGGCCTTCGATCTGCTGGAGGAACTGGCCGCCCATGCAATCAAGCCCGAATATGTGACGGAGTACGATTTCAGGGTAGGCGATGCCGGGGCGTGGGATACCTTCTCGACCCTGCACAAGGCCACGGTGCTGAACCCGGCCACGGGCCCCCGCGACAGCCGTCTGCTCTGGCGCATCAGCGTGACCGGGTTGCCGCCGGTGATCGAACAGGAACGGGCGTCGAAGCGCTAAATGGCTTCCGGTACGGCAGGAAACGGGAAAATACGGCATGCCCAGAAAAAACAGAACGAACCGCTCCCGGAGGGAAGGGAAACGCAACTCGGCGCCCAGGCGCCGTCACGGCGTGCCGCGGCAACGAATGGACGATATGCCGCAGGATCTGTCCTATGACGTAACGGCCACGAGCGCCGGGGACGAACAAGCCGGGGACAATCTTGCCGGGGACAATCTTGCCGGGGACGGACGAGCAGGGGACGGACGAGCCGGGGACGAACGCACCGGGAGCGGAAGGATCCTCGGCATCGATTTCGGGGAACGGAGAATCGGACTCGCCCTGAGTGATCCGTCCGGGCTGATCGCCCACGGTCTGGATACGATGGTGGTAAAGAACGCCGACGGGTCCCTTGATGCCATCGTGTCGATTGCGGAGACGAAACAGGCGATTGAAATCGTCCTGGGCTTGCCGGTAAACATGGATGGAACGACGGGGGAAATGGCCGAAAAGGTTGAGGCCTTCGCCGACCGGTTGCGCGGGCGCGTATCCTGTGAAGTACGAACCTGGGATGAACGATTGACCAGTGTCTCCGCCCAGCGGGCCATGAACGAAATGGGCATGGAGATCAGGGGTAACAAGGAAAGCCAGGACCGGATCGCCGCCACGCTCCTGCTGCAAAGCTACCTGGATTCCCGCCGGTAAATCGCGGATAAGCCGGTGAATTGGGGAAAAACTGGATGATCGTGGATTAGCCGGTAAATCGTGGATAAGCCGGTGAATCGCGGGTAAATAGAGATACCGCACATGAAGAAACCCATTGTCATTGCCTTGATCCTGATCGCGCTGGCCGGGGCGGCCGCTCTTCCCGCGGCGTACCGGCACTTCACCTCCGCGATGCCTCGCGACGAGACGCTTCGGTACACCGTCGAACCGGGCATGACCCTTTCCGATGTCGCCGAACAGCTTGAAGCCGAAGGAGTCGTGCGTCACGCGGGCCTTTTCAAGTTGCTGGGCCGCCTCAAAGGGGCCGATCACGCTATCCACGCCGGCCGTTACGAAATCGAACCCGGCATGGACGCCAACGAGATCCTCGCCATGCTGACAACGGGCAGGATCACGTACAATCTCGTGACCGTCCCGGAGGGATTGACCATTCCCGAAACCGCCCGGATCCTGCGCGCCAGGATCGGAATCGACTCCACGGCCTTCGTCGGCCTGTCCAGTGACTCGATTGTAACACGTTCGCTGGGTATCGAAGCGCCTACACTGGAAGGATACCTCTTCCCCGCCACGTACAACCTGTACTCGGAAATGTCGGCCGAGGAAATCATCGAGGAAATGACGGCACGGTATCAGCGTACGATCACGGAGGAATACCGGCAGCGTGCAGAGGAGCTTGGGTACAGCATGCACGAAGTCGTGACCCTGGCTTCCATCATTGAACAGGAAGCGATGGTGGACGACGAAAGACCCATCATTTCAGGCGTATTTCACAATCGACTGCGAAGAGGTATGTTGCTGGAGGCCGATCCCACGGTCCAGTACGGCATCGGCAGGCCGAACATGAGGCTTTACATCAAACACCTGTCCGATCCATCGCCCTATAACACCTACGTACACGCCGGTCTGCCGCCCGGACCCATTTGCAGCCCCGGCGCGGCGTCCATCCACGCCGCGCTCTATCCCCAGGAAGTGCCCTACCTGTTCTTCGTGGCCCGTGGAGACGGATGGCATATCTTCTCTACCACCAACCGCGAGCACAACGAGGCGCGGGCCAGGGTCCGAAGACAGCGGAGATGAATTGAAGGGGCGCCCGGCGAAGTCTCGATTTGGCCGGGGCGCTGGGCACAAGCGCCACCCGTGTCAAAGGCGCCGCGCGTGTCGAAGGCGCCGTCACGCGGCCGTGCGTTTCAAACAAAGGCGCCGCGCGTGTCGAAGGCGCCGTCACGCGGCCGTGCGTTTCAAACAAA
>CAZZNP010000005.1:32004-43689 GCA_964655785.1 uncultured Gemmatimonadota bacterium | reverse complement strand
CAAAGGCGCCGCGCGTGTCGAAGGCGCCGTCACGCGGCCGTGCGTTTCAAACAAAGGCGCCGCGCGTGTCGAAGGCGCCGTCACACGGCCGTGTATCCGCCGTCCACGACCATGGTGTGGCCGGTTACCATGGAGCTGGCGTCGGACGCGAGGTAGATAATCGAACTGGCGATTTCTTCCGGTTCGGCCAGCCGACCCAGCAGGATCTTCTTGATATTGGCCCGGAACCCCGGGTTCTCCATCGCCTTCTCCACCATTGGGGTACGCGTCATGGTCGGCGCCACGGCATTCACCGTGATGCCGTGCTCCGCCCATTCGGCGGCCATGGACTTGGTGAGGGTGCACACGCCACCCTTGGCCGCGGTGTAGGCCGCCCGCAGCGGACCGCCGACGACACCCACCTGCGAAGACACGTTGATGATTCGTCCCCCCTGGTTCCGCTCGATCATGTGCGCGGCGAGGGCCTGGCTGAGGAAGAAGACGCTTTTCAGATTCACGTCGATGATCTCGTCGTAGACCTCTTCGGTGACTTCGAGCACCGGCATGATCCGGTTGCATCCGGCGTTGTTCACCAGGATATCGATGTTCCCCGCTTCTTCGAGGACACGTTCCGCAAAACCGCGAATCGAGTCGACCCTGCCCACGTCCACCGTCTGAACGATACACCGGCGGCCCATAGTCCTGATTTCTGTAGCCACCAGTTCCAGGTCGGCCCGTGTACGGCTGCCGATCACCAGGTCAGCGCCAGCGCTGGCGGCCGCAAGCGCGACGGCCTTGCCGATGCCCTTGCTCGCACCGGTGACGATCATGGTTTTACCTTCCAAAGAAAACGGGGATGAACCGGACATGGAGTCCTCCTGGACGTACGTGGACAGACAGTCGTTGAACAGGGTTGTTTAACCTGCCGAATACGGCGGAGAAGTGTACATACGCGGCGGGATTTCGTCAAACGATTTCAGCCGGATCCACTGGACGTCGAGGCGCGTTAGCGCTTGCATCCGGTGTCCGCGCCGGTTAACTTAGGCTGGTGCGGATGGACAGGCGAACCAGCAGGTTTCTTCGATGACTTCACAGTATTTCAGGTAGCCGGTTTCAGCACGTTTCTCCAGGTTCCTTTTCTCAGGGATTGGGCGATCAACAGGCCGTAGAAAGGCACGTACTGCACGAATCGGACCCAGGTCTCCTCGTGCCAGGTTTCAGTGAGTACGAACCCGATCACGACATGGTACGAGAGGGCGGCCAGGCCCGACAGCAGGATCCACGCCGGATTGGGGTACAGGCAGAGGAAAGGGATGATCCAGACCAGGTACCAGGGTTGTACCGTGGGCGTGAGCAGCAGATAAGCGCCGAGCAATATAAACGCCGAACGGAACGGGTCCGTTATCCTTACCGCGCAAAACGCAACCAGGGTGGTGAAAACCGCAGCCACGATGACCTTGGAGACGGTCAATGAATCGGTCATAAAGAAGATGATCGAAAAGATGCTGTCGTTGAACCGCCACTTGTCGCCATAGACCAGGAGTCCGCCGAACAAGCCCGGTCCGGCGTCGAGGTAGGGCAGATAGGAGACGAGAACCAGGACCGGTATAATCATGAAAGGCTTCAGGCGGCCTGCTTTTCGGTAGAAGGCCGGGACAAGCATGACGGTGAACCATTTCGCGAGCATGGACAGGGCAAGCCAGGCTGCCGCGCGAACGGGACGGAGGCCGTCCACGGCCAGTAACGCGGCGAGCATGAGGACTACCGGCAGCGTATCGTTGTGGCCGCTTCCGGCGATTTCGACCAGGACGAGGGGATTCCAGGCGTAGATGAGTACCCGCTCGCGCGGCAGGTTCCGGCGCCCTAGCATCAGGACCGTGAGTACGATCACGCCTATGTCGCACAGGGTAAAGAACAGTTTCATCGAAACAGGACTGTACCACAGGTACGCGGCGGCCATGAAAGCGGACTGCATAAAGGGCGGATAGATCGTCGGGACGTCCTTGTTATTAATGCCCTGGTGGTATTCATCGCGCAGGTGCGCGATCTCCTCGCTGTCTGGAGCGTGTACATAGGGATTTACACCCTCGAACTGCATTCTGGCGTCCCATAGGTACCGGTAGATGTCATCGGAAAGGGTAGGCGGACTGAACAGCAGGATAACGCGGCAGAGGATGGCCGCGGCCAGGATGAACCAGAGCGTACTCCGGTCGGCCGGCGCTCCGGCCCGGACCTGGTGGGCCGCGGCGACCGCGTAAACGATGAAAGCCGCGGCAAAGGGTATCCAGAAAAGCAACAGGGCGTCGGGCAGGACCTGCCACGTGGAAAGGAACCCGGGCAGCAAGGCGTTGGGGTCGAACAATCCGGCCCGCAGGTCCCCGATCGTCGCAATGCCGGCACAGGCTGCGACGAGCAGGATCCCGGGGATCGCGACCCGCCCGGGGATCGCGACCCGCCCGGGGAAACCGGCCGGAAATCTTTTGGCAGAAACGGACATGTATGAGCTATCTTTCGCTGACGTTCATTCTCCTCTACTTCCTCGTCCTGTTCCTGCTCGCGGTCTACGGCGTGCACCGCTACCTGATGGTGTACCTGTACTACAAATATAGGGACCGGGTCCAGCCTGTAAAGCCGGAAGCCCTCGGAGATCCGCCCCCATCGGTTACCGTGCAACTGCCCCTCTACAACGAACAGTACGTGGTCGAACGGCTGATCGACGCCGTCTGCCGGATCGACTATCCACGCGATCGCCTTGAGATCCAGGTCCTGGACGACTCCACCGACGAGACCCGCGGTCTGGCGGCTCGATGCGTGGAAAGATACCGGGAAGCCGGCTTCGACATTCATTACCTGCACCGGACGGAGCGCACGGGATACAAGGCGGGGGCGCTGCAGGAAGGACTGCAGGCGGCCCGGGGCGAGTTCATCGCCATTTTCGACGCCGACTTCATCCCGCCGCCAGGGTTCCTCAGGAACACGATGCACCAGTTCCGGGACGAGCAGGTGGCCCTGGTGCAGACCAGGTGGTCCTATCTCAACCGGGGCTACTCGGTCCTGACCCGCGTCCAGGCGATCATGCTGGACGCCCACTTCGTCATGGAGCACGGCGCGCGTAACCGGTCGGGAAGGTTTTTCAACTTCAACGGGACGGCGGGGATCTGGCGCCGGGAGTGCATCGAGGCCGCGGGCGGGTGGCAGCACGACACGCTGACCGAGGACCTTGACCTGAGCTACCGGGCACAACTCCAGGGCCAGCGGTTCCTGTTCCTTGAGGATGTTACCACCCCTTCCGAACTCCCCGTGGAAATGAACGCCTTCAAGACCCAGCAGCACCGGTGGTCCAAGGGATCCATCGAGACCGCGAAGAAGATGCTGCCTTCGGTATGGCGAAGCGGGCTTCCCTTCCGCTACAAGCTGGAGGCGACCTATCACCTGACGAACAATATGGCCTACATGCTCATGCTGCTCCTTTCGGTGCTGATTTTCCCGTCAATCGTAATCCGCGTACAGGCGGGATGGATCAATTCATTCTGGATCGACCTGCCTTTTCTCTGCGCGGCCACGGTTTCCGTATCGCTCTTCTACCTGTTCGCGCAATTCGAAATAAACCGTGCACGGTGGATCTGGTGCCCCTTGTACCTCCCTGTGCTCATGTCCATCGGCATCGGCATCTGTCTCAACAACACGCGGGCCGTCATGGAAGCGCTGCTCAACCTCAAGTCGGATTTTCAGCGCACGCCTAAATATGGCATCCTCGGCAGGACGGACCAGAAGGACCAGGTAGACCAGGCGGACAACGCGGACCAGGCGGACCAGGCGGACCAGGCGGACCAGGTGGACCAGGCGGGCCAGGCGGATCAGGCGGACCAGACGGACCAGGTGGACCAGGAGGTTCATGCGGCCCGGGCGATTCGGTGGCGCAGGCTGCGTTACAGGGGAATCCGAAACTGGCTTCCGGCGCTGGAACTGCTTTTCGCCCTGCACTTCGGCTTGTTGATTTACTACACGGCCATCAACGGGATCTATCCTTCCATCCCCTTCCTCTGCCTGTTCTTCGCCGGCTACCTGTACGTCGGCCTGGCGTCCCTGTGGCCGCGGGCCGCCATCCAAGGATAACCCATGGAACGCGTCTACGGCCTCTTCGGCCTCTTCGTTCTCCTGGCCATCGCCTGGCTCCTGTCGGATAATCGAAGACTGTTGAACTGGCGGCTCATCGGGAGCGGACTGGCCCTACAGGCCCTGCTGGCCCTGCTGCTGCTCCACACGGCACCGGGTGAATTGGTATTCGATCTGGCGCGGCTGGCCATCAACAAGGTGATCGCCTTCTCCAACGAAGGGGCGCGATTCGTCTTCGGCGACCTGGTGGAAACCGCCTTGTTCGGCTTCTCCGTGCTCCCGATGATCATCTTCGTATCCTCCATCACGTCGATCCTGTTCTACCTGGGCTGCATCCAGTGGATCGTCCGGCAGATGGCCCGGGTCATGGTACGCCTCATGGGCGCGTCCGGCTCGGAATCCATGGCCGCGGCGGCTAACGTCTACCTCGGCGCTTCCACGGCGCCCCTCGTCATCCTGCCCTACCTGAAGACGATGACCCGGTCCGAGATCATGGCCATGATGACTTCTGGCATGGCGACCGTGGCCGGGTCCGTGCTGGCCGCCTACGTCGCACTGGGCGCCGACGCGGGGCATCTCCTGGCCGCGTCGCTCATGTCGGCGCCCGCGGCGCTGGTCGTTGCCAAGATCATGACACCCGAGACCGAATCCTCACGTACCCTGGGCGTGGTGACTGTGGACGTGCCCAAACCCGGCGTCAATTTTATAGACGCGGCCTGCAGCGGGGCCTCGGACGGATTGAGACTGGCGCTCAACGTGGCTGCCATGCTCATCGTGGCCATCGCATTCGTCAGCCTGTTCAACTGGGCCGTGGGGCTCGCTCCCCACCTGGGCAGCGAGCCGCTTTCCCTCGAGCGCATCCTGGGGTGGGTCTGTGCGCCGCTTGCGCTGCTCATGGGCGTTTCGTGGGAAGACGCCCAGGCCGTGGGCATGTTGATCGGCAAGAAGACCATCCTGAACGAATTCCTCGCTTACCAGGACTTGAGCGCGATGGAGGCGCAGTTGTCGGAACGGTCATACACTATCGCCACGTACGCGCTGTGCAGCTTCGCCAACTTCGGGACCATTGCGATCATGATCGGAGGCATTGGCGGACTGGTGCCGGAACGGCGCAAGGACATCGCGCGGTTCGGAATCCGGTCCATGATCGGCGGTGCGCTGGCCGCCAACATGACCGCCACCGTCGCAGGTCTGTTGATGTAGCGCGAACCTCCTGCCAGACTGGGGCCGGACGCGGAAGGGCGCAGACGGGAGGGCGTCCAGCGTGGCGGGCGCGAACCTCCCGCCAGACTGGGGCCGGACGCTGCGTATGACGGGAGTGCGGATGTTCGCCCAGGATTTCGGTCAATCCGCCGCGGGACCGGCTTAAAAGTGACCACTTCATGAGAAACCAGACCAACGATATCGCAAGTTCATCGGCGGGACAAAGTACGGCGGCCGAGATCAGGGACCTGCTGCCCCGCTGCACGCTGAAGGATCGGCGGGAAATCCAGCGCAGGTTGAAGAAGCTCCGCGGCGCGAGAAGGGGGGACCACGGCCGGCTGGCCGGGTTGAAGGATCGGGCGGCCACATCGGCCGGCCTCGTGGAACAGCGTCTCCGGTCCGACACCAGGGCCACGATCGACGGCCAATTGCCCATATCGACCCTGAAGGATGAGATCCTCGGAAAACTGCGCGAACATCCCGTCGTCATCGTGACGGGGGAGACCGGGTCGGGCAAGACGACGCAACTGCCCAAGATCTGTCTGGAAGCGGGCCGGGGCGTATACGGACGCATCGCGTGCACTCAGCCACGGCGCGTCGCCGCCTTGTCGGTCTCGCGCCGTATCGCAGAGGAACTCGGCATGGCCTGGGGGCGGGAAGTCGGGTGCAAAATCCGTTTCACGGACGAGACCGTGGCCGAGACCCGCGTCAAGATGATGACCGACGGCATGCTCCTTGCCGAGACCCAGCACGATCCGGACCTGCTCGAATACGACACGATCATTATCGACGAGGCCCACGAGCGAAGCCTGAATATCGATTTCCTGCTCGGTTACCTGCGTCTGCTGATCCGGCGCAGGAAGGATCTCAAAATCGTGGTCACCTCGGCGACGATCGACGCCACCGCGTTCTCGAACGCCTTCGACGGGGCGCCGGTCGTCGAGGTGTCCGGCCGCCTGTACCCGGTGGAGATCCGCTATCTTCCCCTTGAGGAATCCCGGGGCGATGCCGAGGACTATACCTACGTCGACGGAGCGGTGGACGCGGTCGACCTGATCATGGAAGAACCCGGCCGGGGCGACATTCTGGTGTTTCTCCCCACGGAGAAGGACATCCACGAGACGCGCAGAAGGCTGGAAGGCAGGAACTACCGGCACACCGACGTGCTACCGCTTTTCGGCCGCCTGACCAACGCGGACCAGCAGCGGGTCTTCCGTCCGGGCAACAACCGGCACATCGTCGTGGCCACGAACGTCGCGGAGACCTCGCTGACCATACCCCGCATAAAGTACGTCGTCGATACGGGGCTCGCGCGCATCAGCCGCTACGCCCCGAGGACCCGCACCCAGCGGCTGCCCATCGAGCCCATCGCGCAGAGCAGCGCCCTGCAGCGGGCGGGACGCAGCGGACGCGTATCCGGGGGCGTCTGCCTCCGGCTCTACAGCAAAGCCGACCTGGAGAACCGGCCTGAGTACACTACGCCGGAGTTGCAACGGGCCAATCTCGCCGAGGTCATCCTGCGCATGCTGGTGCTGAAACTGGGCGACGTACACGCCTTCCCCTTTCTGGACCCGCCATCGCCCCAGGCCATTCGGGACGGGTTCCAACTGCTCGCCGAACTGGGCGCCATCGACCGGGACCGGAAGCTTACCTCCCGGGGGAGGGACATGGCGAGACTGCCGGTATCGCCCACGGTGTCGCGCATGCTGTTGCAGGCCCGCCAGGAAGGCGCCCTGCAGGAGGTCCTCGTGATCGCGTCGGCCATCAGCATACAGGACCCCCGTGTAAGGCCCCTCGACCAGCAGGAAAAGGCGGACGCCGAACACCGTAAATTCAGGCATGCTTCCTCGGATTTCCTGACCCTGCTCAACATCTGGCAGGCCTTTCACAATACCTTAGAGCATCTGCAGACCCAGGGCGCCATGCGCAGGTTCTGCCGGCAACACTACCTGTCCTACAACCGAATGCGGGAATGGCGCGACATCTACGTGCAACTTCGCCGCGCCTTGCGGGAGACCGGTGGATTCCGCGGCCGGTCCGGCCAGACCGGGAGCGCGCACTACGACGCGATCCACCGTTCGATCCTGAGCGGACTGCTCGGTCAGGTCGCCGAGCAGCGGGAAGGCAATCTCTATACCGGGTCCAGGAACCGAACGGCTATGGTCTTTCCCGGATCCGTTCTCTTTCAAAGGAGACCGGACAAGAAGCGGCAGCATAAAAGTCCGGACGGACGGCGAGACTCCGACCCGGGGCGGGATGGAGCGGATGGGGCGGATGGAGCGGATGGAACGGGCAAACCGCTGAACGGAACGAGTGCCGCGCCCTGGATCGTAGCCGCGGAAATAGTTGAAACCAACCGGCTATACGCACGCACGGTGGCGCGGATTCAACCGGGCTGGGCCGCTGAACTGGGCCGCCATCTATGTCGGGCGTCCTATACGAATCCGGGATGGGATGGCTCCGCCGAGCGGGTGACCGCCACTGAAACGCTGAACCTCTACGGACTGATGGTCGCCCGCCGGACGATCGATTTCAAGAAGGTCGACCCCGCTGAGGCCACGCGCATCTTCATCCAGGAGGCCCTGGTCAACGATGAGCTGCGGTCGCGCCACGAATTTATGGATCACAACCGGAGCATCCGCCGGGACGCCGAGATCTGGCAACTGAAACACCGCAACACCTACCGCGTCGATCTCGACGAGGCCGCCTTCGAGTTTTATGTAGAACGGATATCCGGGGTTTCTTCGGTACACGATCTTAACCGGCTGATGAAAACCGCAGGGAAGGACGACCCCTCGTTCCTGCGCATGGAAATCCGGGATCTCACAGGATCCGACGAAAAACCGGGCCTTTCCGGCCAGAAAGGCGGAGCAGGCCTGCAAGACGGAGCAGGCCTGCAAGGCGGAGCAGGCCAGCAAGGCGGAGCAGGCGGAGCAGGCCAGCAAGGCGGAGCAGGCGGTGCAGAGGACTTTCCGGAGCATTTCAACATGGAAGGCGAAATGCTGCCCCTGCAGTATGCCTGTCGGCCGGGCCGGGAAGAAGATGGCGTCACGCTATCGCTTCCACGCGACAGGGTCCACCTGCTGAATCCCGATACGTTGGACTGGCTCGTACCGGGCCTGCTGTGCGAAAAAATCGAGGCTCTGCTCCGGGGGCTGCCGGGAAGGAAACGCAAGCAACTCGTACCGATTCCCGAAACGGCCAGGAAGATCGCCGCGGATCTGACCCCGTCCGATACCTCCCTGACCCGCGCCTTGTCTGAGTACCTCGCAAGACACAACGGAATCGCAATCGATCAGTCGGACTGGCAGGCCGGGACGATTCCGGACCATCTGAGGATGCGTGTCCAGGTGACCGAGGAGGACGGCGGCACAGTCTTCTCGACCCGCGATCCGGATCGTGTGCGCAATGAAATCGTGGTCCGTACCACCGCCGCCGAATCGGAAGACTGGCGGAAGGCGGTGGATACCTGGGAAAGGTACGACCTGCGGGACTGGACGATCGGAGACCTGCCGGAAAGGATTGAATTCGGCCTGTCGGGCGCCGTCCCCCGGTATGCCTATCCCGGACTGCAGGCCGATGACGAAGTGGTCGACCTGCGCCTGTTCCGGGACCGGCACGAGGCGCACCGGGAGACGCGAACGGGTCTGATCCGCCTGCTCGAACGGCGGATGAGCGACGAACTGGCCTGGCTGCGTCGCGACCTGGCGTTTCTCCGGGGACTTCCAGCTCTGGCGGACCATGCCGGTGGATACGAAGCGCTGCAGGATTCCGCCTGCGACCACCTTCTGGCCGCCCTGTTCACTCGCGAACCTCTGTATCCGCTCACGGCCCGCCGCTTCGAAGAAGACATGGAGACGGCGCGCATGCTGCTCGAGAATCTCCCCACCTGGTTTCAGCGACAGATGCGGGACCTGGAACAGGTCGTCGGGGAAACCCTGCGAGCAGTCGACGCATACCAGGGCATGAAAGAGGACTTTCGGCGGTTGATGCCCCGCGACTTTCTGCG
This sequence comes from uncultured Gemmatimonadota bacterium, assembly GCA_964655785.1. Classification (GTDB taxonomy): domain Bacteria; phylum JAAXHH01; class JAAXHH01; order JAAXHH01; family JAAXHH01; genus JAAXHH01. Next base: position 34,382 of record CAZZNP010000005.1, on the reverse strand, counting down.
GAAAACGCCAGCCGTGGTACTCCCCAACCTGGTCCGGTACCTGAAGGCGGTCGAAACGAGAGGCCGGCGGGCGCGGGAAGACCGTTCGAAGGACCTGAACAAGGCCGGCCGGGTCCAGCCCTTCGATGATGCGCTGAAGGCGTTGAACAAACGGGACGACGTGAATCCCGTACTTCGCGATGAATTCAGATGGTTGCTCGAAGAGTACCGGGTGTCGGTATTCGCCCAGGAACTCGGAACCGCGCGGTCCGTATCTCCGAAGAGGCTGCGGGAACTGCTGGCCCAGATTGAAGCGGACTCCCGCGAAACCGGAATTTCATGAGGCGTACCGCGTGGGATCCGTGATACCGGCTTCTTCGAAACCGTTCCGCCGCAGGATGCAGGCGTCGCATCCGCCGCAGGCCGCCCCGTCTTCCGCCGGGTCGTAGCAGCTGGTCGTGAGCGCGTAGTCCACCCCGAGCCGGACCCCTGTGCGCAGGATGTCCGCCTTGGACATTTCGATGAGCGGAGCGTGGATGTTGAACCTGCCCTCGCCGGTCACGCCCGCTCGCGTGGCCAGGTTCGCCAGGTTCTCGTAGGCCGCGATATACTCGGGACGGCAGTCGGGATAGCCGCTGTAGTCGATGGCGTTGGCGCCGATGTACAGGTCGAATGCACCGAGTACCTCGGCCCAGCCCAGGGCGAAAGACAGGAATATGGTGTTGCGGGCCGGGACGTAGGTGGATGGGATCCGCGCGGCCATGGACGCCGGATCCTGGTCCCTGGGCACGGGGATATCGTCCGTCAGGGCGGACCCCCCGATTGCCCGCAGGTCAAAGGGTATGGTGACGTGGCGCCCGACGCCCAGGGACTCGGCAACCTTCCCCGCCGATTCGAGTTCGAACCGGTGTCGCTGGCCGTAGTCGAAGGTGATGGCGTGGCAGTGGAATCCGTCGTGCCGGGCGATGGCGAGCGATGTCGCCGAATCGACCCCGCCGCTGAGCAGAACGACGGCAGCCTTCATGGCGGATTCATCCTTTTAGGAAGTGTACAGGAGACTGGCGATTATGGATCCGGCGATGACGACCAGCGCCAGCAGCAGCTTGTTTGCAGCGGCCGAAATGCGCGAATCGATCTTGTCGTCCATCGCGGAAAAACGCGCCTCCATGGGATCTTTCAGGGAGGAAATCGCGGCGTCCAAGTCTGCCTTTGTAACCAATCCGCTTTGCGTGTCTGTAGATGGCATGAGGAAACCTTCCGCTGGCGCAATACGTGTGGTCTTTCAATCGAATCTGAAGCTCGATCCGGTGAACGGGATATACCCTCGTCCACTGTCGAGAACGAGGGAAAGATCAGGCCACCGTTGCGCGGTCGTGGATGACGGCAATATATTCAATTAGTCGAAGAACCGCAACGCTTCTCGTACGAAGTCGGGAGTACAGACTCCGGTGAAGTCCGTCCGAAGACTGACCGTGGCGGCCGTAAGTTCAAAGGGAACCATGCCGGCTAACCTGGAGACAGATCATGTTCAGAGATGTGCACGTGGCGGCGATCTCTTTCAAACCCGTTAAACTGGACCTCGAAGGAAACGCGGACCGGTTGGAAGAGATGTTCCGGGAGGCCGCGGCCGGAGGCGCCGAACTGGCCGTCGCGCCGGAGGGCGTGCTGGAAGGATACGTGGTAAATGAAATCATCGACGGCGAGATTCCACCGGAAGAAATGAACCGCGTGTCGCTGACCATGCGCAGCGAAACCATCGCCCGGTTCCGGGCGCTCGCGAGATCGCTTAACATGTGCCTCGCGTTCGGCCTGGCGGAGCGGATCGGCGGCGATGTCTACAACTGCGCCGTGTTCCTCGATCACCGGGGACGCCTGCGGGGCAAGTATCACAAGATGCAACTGGCCGAGGGCCACCACCGTTCATGGTGGTTCAACCGCCTGGGGAGGCACAGCCGCGCTTTCGATACCCCCTTCGGCCGGGCGGGCATGGTCATCTGCAACGACCGGTGGAACCCGGACATCGCCCGCATACCGGTGCTGGACGGCGCCCGGTACCTGCTCATTCCCTCCTTCGGATCGACTGCCCGGGCACAGGACCGGGCCGTGCTGGCCCGCGCGCGGGAAAACGGCGTGCCCATCGTGGAAGCCAACGTCGGCGTCACCCTGATCGTGAGCAAGGGGGAAATCACCGCCCTGTCCCGCAAAAAGACCGCCATAACCCATGGGACCATCGCCATCCCGGCGCCTCCATCGCTCCGGAACCGGGACCGGCACGAACGGGGATTCCTCTCCTGGCGGCGCCGCGAAATGCCCCGTCGGTACCGCGACCGGATGCGGCGAAAACGGCAGGGACGCGACACCGTGGAAGTCGGTCATGACGCGAAGGGCCGGCTGATCGA
>CAZZNP010000005.1:9110-31904 GCA_964655785.1 uncultured Gemmatimonadota bacterium | reverse complement strand
ATGCGCCGGTCACGTAGGTATCTGATCGCAGCGGTCCATCCGTAACCACGCGGGATGCGTTAACCATGGATCCGAGATTCACGCCCGAACAGTTTCTCGATGTACGCAGCCACGGCTTCGTGCGCCTGGCCATCGCCGTACCCCGAATCCGCGTAGGCGATCCCGCGGCAAACGTGGACCACCACCTGGAGCAGCTCGAAGCGGCCAGCGGGCAGGGAGCATCCTATGCTCTTTTTCCGGAGTTGAGTCTCACGGGCTATACCTGTGCCGATCTCTTCCACTCCCAGGCGCTGCTGGACGGCACATTGGAGGCCCTCGAGAAACTGCTGGAAAGGACCCGGAATACCGACCTGGCCTACAGCTTCGGTATGCCGCTGCGGATCGATCACGGGGTTTTCAACGTCGCGGTAACCTGCTGCCGCGGAGAGATCCTGTCGGTCACGCCCAAGACCTATCTCCCGCAATACCGCGAGTTCTACGAGACGCGGTACTTCGCCCGGGCCGCCGAAGCACAGGTGGAGACGGTAAGCCTGTGCGGTCGTGACGCGCCCTTCGGACCCGACATACTGCTGCGCACGGACGATCCCAGGGTCGTGATATACCCGACCATCTGCGAAGACGACTGGGTGCCGGTGCCACCGAGCAGCAGGGCCGCGCTGGCGGGCGCGACCATTCTCGCGAACCTGTCGGCGTCCAACATCGTCATCGGAAAGGCGCAATACCGCGAGGATCTCATCCTGGCATCCTCGGGACGCAACGAGACCGTGCACATGTATGCCGCGGCGGGATTCGGGGAGTCCACCATGGATGTGGTCTGGGACGGCCACGGTTTCATCGCCGAACGGGGTTACATGCTGGCGAAAACGGAGCGCTTTCAACTGGACGGCGCCTGCATCGCGGCGGACGTCGACGTGGAGGCGCTGACGCTGGAACGAGGGGTGCAGGGTTCATTCCGGCAGAACGCCATGGATTACAAGTCATCCTGGCGGTCCGTTTCCATGCCGGGGTTCCGGTCCGGCCGGGCCGGTGAGAAGGATTCCACATCCGTTGGCCGGGCGTCTGGAGAGGCGCACCGGACCTTCCGGCGCGGCATTCCGTCCCATCCATTCGTACCGCAGAACCCATCGGAACGCAGCCAGCGGTGCCGCGAAGTGTTCATGATCCAGTCCACCGGATTGGCGACCAAGCTGAGATCGCTGCCCGAGAATGCCCGCAGGGTCGTCGTGGCGGTATCCGGCGGGCAGGACTCGACCCACGCCCTGAACGTGGCGGTACACACCATGGACATGCTCGGGCTGCCGAGAACCCGTATCGTGGCCCTGACCATGCCCGGACTGGGCACCACGGAACGAACCTACTCGAACGCCTGCGCGCTGATCCGGGCGGTCGGCGCTACATTCCGGGAGATCGACATCAAACCCGCGGTGCGGCAGTTCTTCGGGGACATTGGGCATTCGGAAGACAAAAAGGACCTCGTCTACGAAAACACCCAGGCATGGACCCGGAAACTGGAGGAACTCGCCACGGCCGCCCAGGTCAAGGGAATCGTTCTCGGTACGGGCGACCTCTCCGAACTGGCGCTGGGCTGGTGCACCATGTTCGGCGACCATGCCAGCCATTACGGTGTCAACTCGGGTATTCCCAAGACCCTCATATCCTACCTGATCCGCTGGACCGCCGACGTGGTATTCGAACAGGAAACAGCGGTCCGGGACGTGCTGCTGGATATTCTCGACACGCCCATTTCACCGGAACTTCTCCCCCCTCACGAGCGGGAGATTGCCCAGAAAACCGAAGAGAAAATCGGCCCCTACGAACTGCACGACTTCTTCATCTACTACTTCCTGCGATTCGGCTTTACGCCTTCGCGGATAGCCCGGATGGCGCTGTACGCATTTGACGGAAAGTACGGGCTCCCCGAGATCAAGAGCTGGCTCCGCGTCTTCATCGTCCGGTTCTTCCAGAACCAGTTCAAGCGGAACTGCCTGCCGGAAGGGCCCAAGGTCGGCATGACCTGCATCTCCCCCCGCGGCGACTGGCGGATGCCGTCCGATGCTTCTCCGGCGGTCTGGCTGGCGGACCTGGAACGCATCCCCGATGAGCTTTAAACCACCCGGCGGCCTTCCAAACCACTTCAAGCCCGAAACTGTCGGGACCTTCTGGCGCGTACCCTACGAAGAAAGGGCGGCAGATGCCCGCGCATGGGCGGAAGCCCGCGGGATTCGTCCCTCCGCCGACGATGGTTTCCGCACCGCCCTGCTGCTCGTGGACTGCCAGAACACCTTCTGCCTCCCTGAATTCGAGCTCTTCGTGGGCGGGCGGAGCGGACGGGGCGCCGTGGAGGACAATATTCGCCTCTGCACCTTCATCTACCGCAATCTCCATTCCATCACGGAAATCATCCCCACGATGGATACCCACACGTCCCTGCAGATCTTCCATCCCATATTCTGGGTCGATGAAAATGGCAGACATCCCATCGGTGGCGAAACGGTCATCACCCCGGAGGACGTTGAGCAGGGAACCTGGCGCGTCAATCCGGCAGTGGAAATCTTTTACAGCGCCCAGGCCGATCTTTCCGCCTACGCGCTGCACTATGTCCGGCGCCTCACGAGAGACGGCAAGTATCCCCTCATGATCTGGCCCTACCACGCCATGCTGGGTGGGATCGGCCACGCCCTGGTATCCGCGGTCGAGGAAGCGGTCTTCTTTCACGGCATCGCCCGGGTACGGCAAGCGCGCTTCGAGATCAAGGGGAACCATCCCCTCACCGAGAACTACTCCGTGTTGCGCCCCGAGGTCATGGTAGACGCCGACGGCCAACCGGTCGGCAGGAAAAACAGGTCGCTGATCGATCACCTGCTGACTTTCGACGCCGTCATCGTGGCCGGACAGGCAAAGAGTCACTGCGTGGCGTGGACGGTGGACGATCTTCGGTCGGAGATTCAGGAAAGGGATCCGTCCATGGCCGGCAGGATATTGCTGCTGGAGGACTGCACCTCGCCGGTCGTCGTTCCCGGCGTGATCGATTTTACCGAAGCGGCGGATGAAGCCTTCCGGCGGTTCGCCGATGCGGGCATGCGCCTGGTGCGTTCCACCGACCCCATGGACCAATGGGATGTCCCGGGCTGAGTTGGCCTTGCTCGTTCCTCGCGCCTCATCCGCCTATAGGACAGCGGCTGAAGAATTTCGACGTTCTGATTAACCCCGAAGCCGCCGTCCCGTCGCCTCATCTGCCTGAAGGACAGCATCCGGGCGGACAGTGATCAGGCCAGGGTTCGAGGACGCCCAGGGCTGGCCGGTCCGTCGGTGCGGACAAGCGCTCTTCGACGAGTTCCACGATCATTTCCACGAAACGGGGATGGGTCCCCGCCGTTTCCGCGCGGACCATGCGCACCCCGAGTTCATCGCAGCAGGCCCGGGCCTCCACGTCCAGATCGTAGACCACTTCCATGTGGTCCGAGATGAACCCCACGGGGACTACAACGATATCGCGGTCAGCCTGGCCCGCTTGGTCCGTCCGGTCCGTCCGGTCCGTCCGATCTGCGTGGGATCCCGGGTCCGACCGCCCCCCGCACGAGGCGTGATACGACCGGATGTAATCGCAGACATCGGGCTCCAGCCAGGGCTGCGCGGGCGGACCGCTGCGGCTTTGGAAGGCAAGTGTCCAGGAGGAAGCGCCTGCGCCGTCGCTGATGAGCCGGGCGGCTTCCCGGAGCTGCGCTTCGTACGCGCATTCTCCGGCCATGGCCAGGGGAATGCTGTGAGCGGTATAGACCAGGTGCGCCGAGGCACGGCGCGCCGCCGGCAGACGGTCCAGGGCGGTACGAACGCGCGCCACCATCGTTTCGATAAACCCCGGATGATGGAAAAAGGGCCTGATCTTGTCGATCGCCGGTGCGCCGCTGCCCGCCTCACGCCGGGCGTCTTCGATGTTCTCGAGGTATTGCCTGCAGTTGGAATAGGAGCTGTAGGCGGAGGTGACCAGGGCCAGCGCCCGTTGGACCCCGTCCGCGGTCATCCGGCGTACCGTATCCGTCAGCAGGGGATGCCAGTTCCGGTTTCCCCAGTAGACCGGTAGAGAAAGACCGCGACTTTCCAGCGCCCGTTCCAGGGCCGCGATCAGCGCCCTGTTCTGCCCGTTGATCGGACTGACACCGCCGAAGTGGTTATAGTGTTCCGCGACTTCCAACATGCGTTCCCTTGGTACGCGCCGGCCCTTGAGCACGCGCTCGAGAAAGGGGATGACGTCGGCGGTTCCCTCGGGGCCTCCAAATGATACCACGAGCAGCGCATCGTAGTTCAATGGACTTCCTCCCTTGTCATAGTTTAACAGACTTCCTCCCCACCGGATCCTGCAACCCCGGAAATGCTTGCCATGCCAGGGTCGTTTCCGTAATATAACCATGTCCGGCCACAGGCGCTAACCATGGAATCGGCAGAAGACGCAACACGGAAGCGACATGACCGAAGACGCCAGCAGGACCCCCGATATACTCGAACACGGAGCGCCCGTAGACGGGCAGCCTCAGACCAGCGAAGAGCGCCTGTACATGCAGCTCAACGTGTTCACCCTGGCAAAAAACGGAACCGCCAGGCAGGCCTCGGCTGCCTGCGACCATATCGCCGCCGCGCTGCGGGAAGCCGGACTGGAATCGGCGGTCTATCTCGACGTCAACGATCCCATGGGAATTGGCGTACTTTTCCTGGCCGAGGATCCCGATACCTTCGTTACGGATGTCCGGAACCTGCTGTCCGGCAGTCCCTTCGACGCGTTGGAGCGCCGCGGGAACATGACGATGCTCGGCAGGACCTACTCCCTGGGCTACGAACCGGACCTGAGGGAATCACTGGTAGGCAGACCGCGCAATACCGTGCTCAATCCCGAATGGCCCTGGGCCATCTGGTATCCACTACGTCGCAACGGCGCGTTCGCCCGTCTCGAACACAAGGAACAGCGGCAGATCCTGATGGAGCACGCCCACATCGGCCGCGCCTATGGACGGGCCGACTTCGCGCACGACATCCGCCTGGCCTGCTACGGTCTCGACGAGGCGGACAACGATTTTGTCATCGGGTTGCTCGGTAAGGAACTCTACCCGCTGTCACGGGTCGTCCAGGACATGAGAAAGACGCAGCAGACGGCCCTGTACATCGATTCGCTGGGACCATTCTTCGTCGGCAAGAAGATCTGGTCCAGCGACCCGTAACCTTCTCCTGTCGGATCACCCAAAAACCTTCCCAGGGATCACCGGTAACCTTCCCAGGCGACCCGTAACATCCCCGGGGAAGATCCCCCTGATCAGTCCCGCCATTTCATCAGCCCGGATCGCCGCGGGCTCCTTTCATCAGTCCCGCCATTTCATCCGCCCGGATCGCCGCGGGCTCCTTTCATTCGCTCCAGCGCCTTGAACCCGAGTACCGCACAGGCGGACGCAACATTGAGCGAATTCTTGTAACCTCGCGTGGGGATTTCGACCAGGCCGTCGCAGCGTTCCAGCACGCTGCTGCTAACCCCCAGCGCCTCGTTGCCCAGCACGATCGCCAATTCTTCCGGAAACACCGCCTCGTCGTAGGGAACCGATCCCGAAGCGGTCTCGGCTGCCCACACCGCGATGCCCAGATCTTGTAAATGGCCGACCGCGTCGTCGGCCGATTCGAAATAGCGCCAGGGGACGTAGTCGATGGTGCCCAGGGCAGTCTTCTCCAGCTTCGCGTGTGGCGGGTGGGCCGTGTAACCGCACAGAAAGAGGCCTTTCACCCGCAGGATATCACAGGTTCGGAAAATAGCGCCCACGTTGAATGCACTGCGCAGGTTGTCCAGGACGAAGTGCAGCGGAAGTTTGGGCAGCCTGTCGTAATCCTCCTTCGTGATCTCCGCGTCGAAGCTGCGGACCTTGAAGTTCGTTTCCATGTCTCCAGACCGCCTGGACCGCCCCGACCGCCCCAACCGCCCCGACCGAATGGACAACTCTGACTGCGCTGACCGTATGGACCGACCAGACCCACCGGTCGGCCCCGACCGCCCCAACCGCCCCGACCGAATGGACAACTCCGACTGCGCTGACTGTATGGACCGACCAGACCCACCGGTCGGCCCGGACCGCCCCGACCGAATGGTCCGAATGGACTGGTTCCTCATCGTTCAACGTTCCTTGTTACGAAGACCATGGATCCGTGCGCGATGTTCAGGGAAGCAGGGCGTTTATCTCTTCTTTGAGCCGAAGGGTCGCCGCTCGTGCGGATTCTGCGAAATCGCGTCCGCCGGAGGAATAAAGTATGCTCCGGGAGGAATTGATGAGCAGTCCCCCGCCGCTGGGGTCGGCGCCCTCGCGGATGACCGTCTCCAGATCGCCGCCCTGGGCACCGATGCCCGGTATCAGCAGGGGCATGTCGGGGGCGATGGCGCGGATGTCCGCAAGAGACTCGGCCTGGGTGGCGCCGACGACCAGTCCGGCGTTACGCGCGGTGTTCCACGATCGCGCCTTGCCGGCCACCTCGAGGTACAGTGGATGTCCATTGACGGGAAGGTACTGGAATTCGCGCGCACTCTCATTGGAAGTCAGGCAGAGGATGAAAACCCCCCGGTCGGTGTAATCCAGGAAGGGCTGAACGGAATCCCGTCCCTGGTAGGGATTGACGGTCACCGCGTCGAACCCGAAATGGTCGAACAGCGCTTTGGCGTACATGCGCGCGCTGTTCCCCATGTCGCCCCGTTTGCAGTCGCAGATGGCCACGACCCCTTCCGGGATCACCGTGAGCGTGCGTTCGAGCACTTCGTAGCCCCTGGAGCCCATGACCTCGAAAAACGCGATGTTCAGCTTATAGGCCGATACGAGATCCGAGGTTTGCTCGATGATCGCCCTGTTGAACTCAAACACCGCGTCAGCTTCCGATCTGAGGTGAGCCGGCAATCGATCCAGGTCCGGATCGAGTCCCACGCAGACCAGGCTGTTCGTCGTGTCGCGGGCGTGGTTTAAACTATCTACGAAGTGTGACATGGGACGTCCTCTTGTGACGGGATTTGCAGGCTTCCGATCAGTGAGCGGACCGAGCGCACTTCAGACGCGGCGCACCAGCCAGCCAGTTCCCGGGCGACGGACGAGCCGGCGCGGGGTTCGACGAAGTTTGCCGTGCCTACCTGGACGGCCGTGGCGCCGGCCACGAGGAACTCCACGGCGTCTTCGCCGCTCATGATCCCACCGATGCCGATGACCGGGATGTCGACACGGCTCGCTATCCGGTAAACGGCCGCAACCGCCACAGGCTTGATGGCAGGGCCCGATAGCCCCCCCATGACGGCGCCGAGCATGGGGCGGCGCGTGCGGATATCCACCGCCATGCCGCGAAGGGTGTTGATGGCCGATATCGCGTCGGCGCCGGCATCTTCAACGCTATGGGCAATCTCCCCGATGTCCGTGACGTTCGGCGTCAGTTTCGCGATGACCGGCAGGTCCGTGATGCCGCGAAGCCGGGATACCAGTTCGCCCGCGCGACGGGGATCGGTGCTGAAGTCCATGCCGCCGGACACGTTCGGGCAGGACATGTTGATTTCCAGGGCATCGATGCCTTCACAGTCCGACAGGCGTTCGGTCACGTGGACGAACTCTTCCGTCGGCCCCCCTCCCACGTTGACGATCAGCGCGGTGTCCATTTTTCTGAGGAAAGGCATCTTGTCCCGGATGAAGGCTTCCACGCCCACGTTCTGCAGTCCGATGGAATTGAGCATGCCGGAGGCGGTTTCCGCCGCTCGGGGCGGGGGATTGCCGGGCCAGGGTTCCGGTGTGAGCGTCTTCGTGACGATGCCGCCGAATTCGGACAGATCCACGAACCGGCCGTATTCCGAACCGTATCCGAAAGTGCCCGACGCGGCGAGCACAGGGTTTCTCAGGTTTAGCGATCCGATGTTTACCTTCAAATCGGGTTGTGCGCTCACAACACGACCTCCTCCATGTCGAACACGGGACCGGTGTCGCAAACCCGCTCGTAGCGGCGGGGTGATGATGGATCGCCGGGAACGACGCAGGGAACGACGCAGGCCATGCAGACCCCCACGCCGCAGGGCATGATCCCCTCCAGGGACACCTGCCCGACGATACCGGCTTCCCGGGCGATTTCCTGGCAGCGGCGCATCATGGGCGTTGGTCCGCAGGCGTACAGAAATGCGCATCGCCGGGGCGAAGCAGCCAGCTCCCGTTCCAGCAGATCCGTCACCAGGCCGTGATTGCCCGCCGTGCCATCATCGGTCGCCAGTTTGACGTCGATCCCCAGTCGTCGGAATTTCTCCTCCCCGCTCAACAGGCCCTTTGTCGCCGCGCCGAACAGCACCGTCATTTCCGCCGGATCCGCCCGTCCATCCCTTACCGTCTCCTGGGCAAGGGAGAGAAAGGGCGCTACACCGACGCCTCCAGCGACCATGATCACCGGCCTACCCGCTCGAACCGGCTCGAGCGTGCTCCCCAGGGGACCAAGTACGTCGACCCGTTCTCCTGCGCGCCGTGTGGCCAGGACCTCGGTCCCGCCGCCGACTATCCGGTAGATGAGTCCGAAAACGCCGTTTTCCGAATCGCGTTCGGCAATGCTGAAGGGACGCCTGAGAAGGGGGGTATGACGAAGCCAGGCCTGCCGGCTGCTCTCCTTCGAGACGTCGGAAGCGATCAAGTGGACGAAATGGCCGGGCAGGGCGTTGCGTGTGATGTCGGGTGCCAGCAGGTCGATCCAATAAAGGCCGGGACCGATTTCACGGTTGGAGAGGATCTCGGCGTCACACTGGCAGATGGGGATGTTCGGCATGCGCACTTGCTGTGAGGCGGACGGATTTCAGGTCGCATCCGGAAACCGCGGATCGTCCGGTTCCATGGATTCGGTTCGTTGCCGTATCGCATGGCCTTCCAGCTTTCGCCCACTACGATACAGCCGGCCGGGCCGGTTGTCAACGCATCATTTGTCCGGATCCGCGGCAGAGTCCGTTTCTGCGGCCGGATCCGCGCCCGAGCCTTGTTCTGCGGCCCGATCCGCGGCAGAGTCCGTTTCTGTGGCCCGATCCGCGGCCGAGCGTAACGCTTCCATGAGCTGAACCTTATCGCGGACGGACTCCGCCTGTTCCGACCTGGGATAGCGTTCCACGATTTCGGTGAAGTGTCCTAAAGCCGTTTCCGGATCGTCGTAACGGGTCTCGGCGAGCCACCCAAGGGCATAGAGCGCCCTGGGCGCGTATTCGCCTTCCGGATACCGAAGGATGACCAGTTCGTAGAGCCCGCGCGCGGAATCGGGCTGGTCCGCTTCGAAAAGCAGCCGTTCCGCCTCTGCGAACAGCCGGTCCTGGGGAAGTTCGCCTTCAACCGGTCTTAACAGTACGATGGATGCTTCCACGGCGTGAGCAGTCCCGGGATACCGCGCGGTGATCGCGTCATAGACCGATCTCGCACGTTCGGTATCCTTCAATACCTCGGCGAATACCCAGGCCTGGGCGTACGCCGCTTTCGCGGCACTGGAAGGGTCGGCCGTCTCGTCTTCGATGGCGCGATACTGGCTCAGCGCCGAGTCGGCCATCTCCAGTTGGAACAGGTAGAGTTCAGCCAGTTGATATCGAAGCCCGGTCACGTTTTCCACCAGCCTCGCGTAATTCGATGTGCTTTCTGATTCGGGGTCCATCGCGGGTTCGATCGATTCCAACGCCGCCAACATGTTGCCGAGATTGCCGTTCACGCGACGCAGTTCACCGATGGCGCGGTTCTTTTTCTCGGCTTCGTCAGTGACCCAGAACAAACGCGGACTCTTGCGCCGCGCATCGCCATACCATTTTTCCGCCAACGCCAGATCGCCTGCGCTTCGGTACAGTTCCCCCAGTTCGTACATGGCCCGTGAAACTTCCTCATCGTGCTTCCGGTCGGCTTCATAAAGAGAGATAAGGGTCTCGTACCTGGAAACGGTTGCTTCATTCCGGCCCAGTTCGGCAAGGCACGCCGCCATCGCCAGCATGACCTCGGGGTGGTAGTCCCTGTAGGCGCGTTGGTCCAGCAACGATTCGAACTCTTCGAGCGCGGCCGAAAGACTCCCCTCGCGTCGCAGGCTTTCGCCCAGCATGAAACCGGCCTGATATCTCAACCTGTTGGTCCGGGTCAGCCCCATGACCCGTTCCAGGTGCTCCCTGGCTTCGGCGAACTGCTCGAGTTCCAGTTTGGACCGCGCGATATAGTACTCGGCCTCCGCTTCCAGGTCATGGCCGGGTTGCCTGTCCAGCAAAACCTGCAACCGCGAAACGGCCTCCTCGTAACGGGCGCCGCCAAAGGAAATTTTGCCCCGCAGCAGTATGGCATCCGGTATGCGTTCGTCGTCGGGATATTCCCGGACGAAGCGCCCCAGCAGGTCGTCCGCCCGGGTGGAATCCCCCGCGTCGATCAGGCTGCTGCCCAGGGAAAAGACGCAATGGCCGGCATACTCGCTATCCGGGAACAGCCTCAGCGCCTGTTGGTATCTCTTTACGGCCTCCTCGTGGCGCCCCTGGACCGCCAGCGCGTCACCGATAAGGACGAGCGCGTCGTCGACCAGGGAACTGCCGGGATGGTCTCGCAGGACAAGGCCCGCGTTTTCGATCGCGAGTTCGTAGGAAGCGACGGCCAGGGGAGACAGACTGCCGTCGGGCATCTGCTGGCTGAGCCGTATGCGCTCCCCTTCCTTGTACGCTTTTTTGGCGTTGTAGAAGGTATTGTAATACGCGCAACCGAAAACCACACACGCGGAGATGAATAGGATCAACACGGTCCTGCGCATGTCAGTCTCCGAACTTGTAACCGACGCCCCGGACGGTCGTGATAATATGAACCCCGTGGCGTTCGATCTTCATCCGCAGCCGCCTCACGTGCACGTCCACCGTCCTCGTGCCGCTGAAATAATCGTACCCCCATACAGCGGTCAGCAGTTCATCACGGGTGAACACCCGCCCCCGGTGCCTCGCCAGGTGCTTGAGCAGTTCGTATTCCTTGAGCGTCAGATCGATCGCCTTGCCCCGGATCGTAACTTCGTAGTTTCCCAGGTTGATGAGCAAATCGCCCCAGACGATTATGTCCTGAATCTGCACGCTGTGACGGCGCCAGAGTACGTTCTTCAGGCGCAGGTCGAACTCGCGCGTATTGTAGGGCGCGCAGATAAAATCGTCGATCCCCCGGGTGACGTCGAGGTCACCGATGGCGTCGCATCCGGTCAGTACTATGACCGCGGGAGCCTGCCGGAACTGCCGTGACCGCAGTTCATCCAGGACAAAGGGAAGATCCGACCCGGGACGGTCCGTATGGAAGAGCAGGACGTCCGACTCGGGGATACGGGCGTGGAGGTCTTCGACGACGGAGTAATGCAGTTCCGCTATAGGGTAACCCGCACCGCTCAGCCAACGAAGCAGCGGTGCGACGGATTCCTGCCGGGCGATCAGAAACGTAATTCGAGGAAGTCCGTTGCCGCTAAGTCTAACGGTCATGGGTTCTCACTACAGGCCCACGATGGATAGTGCAACCGGCTGCGAAAACGGACTCGGACAATCCCTCGAATGGTTTTAAAACGGAAGGTCGTCGTCGGAATCGGTCCCTGGCGAAGAAGGCGGCTCTTGCGGCGCGGTACTACCGATTCCTCCGGACGCGTCCGACGAGACCTCGCTCTGCTGGCGGGCACTCAGCATCTGCATCTCGTTCGCTACGATCTCGGTCGTATAACGTTTCATCCCGCTCTGATCCTCCCAGGAACGGGTTTGCAGCCGTCCTTCAACATACACCGGAGCGCCTTTCTTGAGATATTGGCCACATATCTCCGCCAGTTTCGAAAAGGCTACGATCCGGTGCCACTCCGTTTCTTCCCGCCGTTCTCCGTCCTGCGTGTTCCAATGGCGCGTAGTGGCCATGCGGAAGTTGACCACGGCCCGGCCGGAAGGCGTATACCGCATTTCGGGATCCGCGCCGAGATTACCGATCAGAATGACTTTGTTCAGACTGGCCATCGAGGATGCTCCTTATGTTGAAAATAATGAATTGAGTATAGCGCGATACGCAGGGCAAGTCAAGCGAATTTCCCGGTAATCCGGGCCCGTCGCGCAGGATAAAACAACTTGCTTCCCCGCGATGCCGCGCGGTATATTCATTTAGTCGAGGGACCATCTGAAATATCGAAAATACCGACAAAAATTCCCGGTTCAGAACTCGTCCGCAATCCCTGCCCCGGTCCGTTTTCAGCCGGATTGGCCCATGACCCTCCCGTTTCACCTCTACCGATACGTTATAAAAGCGCACGTCGGGCCCTTTCTGTTTTCCTTCGTGATCATCACGTTCATCCTTGTGATGGACATCATATTCCAGATCGCGAACCTCATCATCGGCAAGAACCTCGACCTGTTCATCGTGCTCGAGGTTTTCGCGCTCAACCTGGCCTGGATCGTCGCCGTTTCGATACCCATGTCCGTACTGGTCGCCAGCCTCATGGCTTTCGGCCGGCTTTCGGCCGACAATGAGGTCACGGCGTTCAGGGCGGGCGGCGTCAGCTTCTTCCAGATGGTTTCGCCGATCCTGGTATCGGGCATCCTCCTGGGCGGCGGCCATCTGTTCTTCATGGACGTCATCCTCCCGGAAGCCAATTACCGGGCGCGTTCGCTCATGAACGACATCCACCGCGCCCGTCCCACGCTGCTCTTCACCGCAGGCATATTCATGAAGGACATTCCGGGATACAGCATATTGATCGACCGGGTCAATCCGAGGAACAACGAGATTGAAAGCATCACCATCTACGAAACGTCAGACATGCGCTATCCGCGGCTCATGACGGCGAGGTCGGGTGAATTTCACGTCAACGAAACGGGCAGCCGGTTAGACCTCATGCTGTATGACGGCGAGCTTTTTCAGCAGGACGAATCATCGGGACGCTATTTCAAAGAGGTCTTCGAGCGGCAGCGGTTTTCAATTAGCACCGCACCGAGCGGCGTCCAGCGGTCGGAGGGGGGAACGCGAGGCGACCGCGAGCTGAACATTGAAATGATGCGCTCGAAAATCGATGAATGGCAGCTTGATATCGACGAAGCGGCGGCGAAACTGGAATTCGGGCCGGTCTCCCCCGAGGCCGAGGCGGATTCCGTCCAAACGGCGAGAGCCGAGGCGGAGCGAACGATTTCGCTCAGGCAGCGGCAGAAGAACAGCTACGTCGTGGAAATCCACAAGAAGTACGCTATTTCGGCGGCGTGTTTCGTCTTCGTGCTGATCGGCGCGCCGCTGGGGGTTCGCCTTCGCCGCGGCAGCATGGGCGTCAGCGTCGGCGTCAGCCTCTGCTTCTTCCTGCTGTACTGGGCCTGCCTGCTAGGCGGCGAGGAATTGGCTGACCGCGACCTGATCGATCCCGTCTGGGCAATGTGGGCGGCGAATATCGTCATAGGCGTTCCCGGAGCCTTCCTGGTCTGGGTTACCGGCCGGGACCGTCTCTGACGGATCCGCGTCGTTTTCACCGGAGAAACGCAACTTCATGTCCCTGATCACCCGGTACGTGCTCCGCCTTTTCATCACCGCGATCGCCGCCAGCCTGGTCGCCTTCGTCAGCATATTTTTCGTGGTGGACCTCATCGAACAGCTGGACCGTTTCCTGGACCGCAACGTGGCGCCTGGATACATCGTGCTCTACTACGTCTATTACATGCCCTATATCTTCGTACTCACGATACCCGTCAGCCTGCTGCTCGCCAGCCTCTATACCTTCGGCCAGCTGACCAGACAGGGTGAACTCACGGCCATGAAAGCATCGGGACTCAGCCTGTACCGGCTTCTGAGGCCGATGCTCCTCGTCAGCGCGGTGGTAAGCGCGGGCCTGTTCTGGGCGGGAGAGTGGCTCGTTCCGCATACGAGCATGAAACGCGCCGAGATAAAATCCGAACACGTGGACATGCAGGGAGGCGAAGGGCAGCACGTCCGTCACGACGTGTATATAAGGGGAGGGGGAGGACGCCAGGTCTATATGCGCGTGTTCGACGGAAGGAGCGCGGAGGGCACGGGAATCTACGTCGCCGAATTCCGCGACGGCTCCGTCACCAGCGTGCTCACGGCGGAACGCGCCCAATGGACGGACGGGCGATGGCTGCTTTCAGACGGGGTGGAACGGCGGTTCCGGATCAACGGGGGGCTGTCCGAACACATCCCCTTCGACGAGCTGGAAGCCGAGACATGGTCCGAAACGCCGGAAGACTTCATGCGGGGGCAAAAACGTCCCGAGGAGATGAGCTACGGCGAACTGGAACAGCTGATTGAGGACGTGCGGCGCGGCGGGGGTGACGTGCAGGGCTACCTGGTCGACCTCAACCTGAAGATCGCCTTCCCAGGTGCGGGTTTGATCATCGTACTCCTGGGCGGTGCGCTGGCCTCTCACCTGAGAAAGGGCGGCGTCGCGGTGGGATTCGCCCTGAGCATCGGGATCTGTTTCATTTACTGGGGACTGCTCCGCTTCGCCCAGGCCTTCGGTCACGCGGGGTTGCTTCCGCCCATGGCGGCGGCATGGGGCGCCAACGCGCTCTTCGGACTGCTGGCCCTGGTCCTGCTGGTCAGGGCGCCGAAATAAGCAGGCTCAGGCGTGGCTGCGGAGTTCCTCTGCTTTGTCACATCGCTCCCAGGTAAAACCCGCCTCGTCCCGGCCGAAGTGGCCGTAGGAAGCCGTGGGCCGGTAAATCGGCCGCCTCAGGTCGAGACTTTCGATAATCCCCTGCGGAGTCAGGTCGAAGCACTTGCGGATAAGGCGTGTGATCTCGAGGTCGTCGACGGTCCCCGTACCATAGGAATTGACGTTGACCGAGACCGGTTCGGCCACGCCGATGACGTAGGCGAGCTGGATCTCGCACTTCCCGGCCAGGCCCGCGGCGACGACATTCTTGGCCACGTAGCGCGCGGCGTAGGAAGCCGACCGGTCCACCTTGGTCGGGTCCTTGCCCGAATAGGCCCCTCCGCCGTGCCGGCAGTAACCGCCATAGGTATCCACGATGATCTTCCGGCCCGTCAGGCCGGCGTCGCCCTGCGGTCCCCCCGTGACGAAACGGCCGGTCGCGTTGACGTGGTACTTGATCCGGCCCGGGTCGATCAACTCGTCCGGTATCGCGGGGCCGATCACCTCGTTGACGATATCTTCCCTGATCTGCTCGCCGGAGACGTCCGGGTCGTGCTGGGCGGCGATAACCACCGTGTCGACCCGTCTGGGAGTGCCGTCCACGTACTCTACCGTGACCTGCGACTTGCCGTCGGGACGCAGGTAAGGCGCGACACCGTCCTTCCGGATCTTCGCGAGGTTGCGGGTCAGCCGGTGGGCAAGGGTGATGGGCAGTGGCATCATCTCGGGGGTCTCGTCGGTCGCGTAACCGAACATCATGCCCTGGTCGCCCGCGCCCTGGCGGTCCACCCCCATGGCAATGTCGGCCGATTGCTGGTCGATGGAAACGACCACGCCGCATGACTCCCAATCCAGTCCGAACCCGGCGTCCGTATAACCGATGGACTTGACGGTCTCGCGGGTGACGCCCTGCACGTCCACGGATCCATCCGTCGTGATTTCTCCTCCGACGAGTACCAGGCCCGTGGTGACGAAGGTCTCGCAGGCTACCCGGGAATAAGGGTCCTGCTCGATGACGGCGTCAAGTACGGCGTCGGAGATCTGGTCGGCGACTTTATCGGGATGGCCTTCGGTAACGGATTCGGAAGTAAAGAGATAACCGGGTGTCATGCGTCATGCTCCTGATGGACTGCCTGCGGATCGGGAATATCGGATCTGGATTAATGGTTTTCAATACACGGTCAGACTAGAACCTCGCAAGGTGCGCCGGCCGGCTTCCGTTCCACGATGTCGGCCAACACGGCGCGCGGTGAAACGATGGTGCGCCTGAGATCGCAGTTTTCGACCCGTGCGCACGTTCCAATGGTGGCATCCCGTACGGCAGTGCGCACGACGGAAGCCCGGGATGAGATGGCGACGTGGGGGCCTACGACCGACCGGTGAACCCGGGCGCCGGAGGCGATGTCGACGGGCGGAATAATCACGCTGCCCGGAATGCTGCGGTTTCCCCCGTTCAGGTCCAGCAGCCGCCGGTTGGCCTCCAGCAGCCGGTCCGGCGTGCCGCAGTCGTACCAGTGGTCGACGTCGAACGGCTCAAGGTGCTCGCCCCGATCCACCATCCACTGCAGCCCGTCGGTAAGCTGAAACTCGTTCCGGGTCCTGCGTCCGGACTTCACAAGGGATTCCAGTCCCTCCATGAGCGGTCCGGGCCTGGAGAAGTAATAGATCCCGGCAATCGCCGTATTGGATATGGGACGGTCGGGTTTCTCCACCAGCCGGATGATCCGACCGTCTTCGACTTCCACCAGCCCGAAGCGGCTCAGGTCGCCTGTAACGCGCTTTACGCCGATGGCATTTCCCGGCGGTTCCTCGCCCAGAAAGGAGTAATCCGACAGATAGATGACGTCGCCCAGCACGATCAGGGTGGGCTCGTCGTCCAGGAAAGGCCGGCACTGGTACACGGCGTGGCCGATACCGAGAGGTTCGCTTTGCACGACGTAACGGGCCTCGAGGTCATCCCGCTGGTCGACGAAACCGCGGATGGCCTCTCCCGAAGGGGAGATGACCAGCACGACTTCACGTATGCCAAGGCCGGTCACCTGGTCGAGAATGTATTCGAGTACCGGCTTCCCCGCGACGGGGACCATGGCCTTGGGGGTACCGGGCGTGATCGGGCGCAGTCGGCTTCCACTGCCTGCAACGGGAATGATGGCTTGCATGGAACTCCCTTACGCGTGTGCGCCCTTCCCCGGCGGTACGCGCCGGAGCCAAAAACAACAGGTCAATAAGAAATAGCGGCCCATGGCCGTGCGCAACATAAATCATGGCCATCGATGCCGGTCTCGTGCGGGCGGGAAACCCGGGAATGCCGCGGTTCGATCCAGGGAACGCCGCGGTTCGATCGATGGAACGCTGCGGTTCGATCCAGGGAACGCCGCGGTTCGATCCAGGGAACGCCGCGGTTCGATCCAGGGAACGCCGCGGTTCGATCCATTCAATCTAGAAAATCGTGGCGAGCCAGGCGCCGAGGGCTTCCATCCTGCCGGTCAGCAGGGAGATGCGCGCCATGACCGTGTACCCGAAGGCGGCGCCGAAGGTAACCATCAACACCCAGATCCCCACGCGGGACACGTGGCCAAGCACGCCCTTGTGTTCGACGGAGAAGAAGAAGTAAACCAGACCGCAGATCACGCCCAGGACGAGCACGACGTGGGAGAAGCTGGCGCCCCAGAGCAGGTTGCCCGCGGAGTCGAGCACCACAAGCGGGATCATGGTGCTCTGGACCTGAATGATGAAGTCCGAATCGAGGAAACGGGGGAGGTTGAATCCCGCCGAGCCACCGACGATGAACGCCAGCGCCCATCGGCTGAGCCAGGCCCATCGGTCGACCAGGCGGGTGAGCAGCAGCAGGCCGAAGACTGCAGGGATGATGTAGTAGTAGTCCGGCGACCGGTCCACCGCGCCGGGCACGACCCCCGACATGAGCGAGGGGAACAGTTTGCCCAGCAGGTTCGGTACCAGATGGTCCCAGAAACCGATCGCCATCAGGTACGCGGCGGACACACCGACGAAGAGGTGCTCGGCGAACTTGTAGAAAGGATTGTCGCGATACAGGAAGCTGAGGATCATCAGCGTCAGGGCCGCGTCGATCCAGAGTTGCAGTGTAACGTCCATACGCGGTTCCTCTAACGACGGCGCTTCGCCGGGTTCGCCGGGTCCGCCGGGTTCGCCGGGTTCGCCGGGTTCGCCGGGTTCGCCGGGTTCGCCGGGTTCGCAGGGTTCGCCGGGTTCGCAGGGTTCGCCGGGCCCGTACGCTCCGCACGGCCGAAGAAGTAGGCCAGGTTACCCAGCAGGACCAGCAGGACGATCAGCACGTGGGTCACGACCTGGGGGCCCATGCGCATCGTGGCCTCCATGGAGGCGTTCCGGAAGGCCGGATACCGGTCCACGAGGACGGACTCGTACTCGGAAGCCCCCTTCAGACCGCCCATCAGGCCGACGAGTTGCTGGGGATAGTAGGGATAGAGTTCAGGCGCCACCACGGCCGTGCCCCCGCCCATGACGGGGATCCCCGCGATATCGCCCGCGAACTGGATCCACTCCTTCAGTCCCGGATCGCCCGCGGTCAGGCTGAGGATGATGGCGTAGTCCACCATCTCGTCGACGTCCGCGGTTATGGGCAGATCGTCGAGCGGGGTGCCTTCCGCGTCGGCATTGACCAGAGTCCTGAAATTGACGACCATCGTATTGATCGCGCCGCCCAGTCCGGCCTTGTAACCCAGGTTCACGAAATCCCTGCCGTACGTCTTACCCGGAAACTCCACGGGCAGCAGGTTGTCCGTGATCTTCTTGATCTGGCCCACCCCTTCGGGAAACAGCGTGAAGAAGGACACCTCGTGGTCACGGGCCATCGCGTGCCGCACGAGGGCCTTGGCCATGGGATCTAGTTCGGGGGCCGTATCCGGTCCGTAGTCGAAGGAAAGGAAGACCCGAGACCCGGACGGAAGCCGCTCCACCGTGTCGAAGATCGACTGGACGATGGGCGTGGGACTGTCCTGGAAGCGGGGCTTCAGGATCAGGGGGATGCAGACCGCCGCCCCGATGAGCAGGAAGATGATCCGCCGGTCGATGTGCAGGATGGAATCCGGAATCCGCATGCTCATTCCCTCCGGCCCAGGTAGTTGCGTTCGATCCCCAGGATGATGCGGAGCGAGGTCGCTATCACACCCAGGGCGATGCCGATCATGATGGCCCGCTGGCCGGCCGTATTGGGCCAGGCCATGATCCAGTTGGCCAGGTTCGGCAGCTCGAGGAATCCGAGGCTTTCCGGCATCCAGGCCGTCAGCCACGCGCCCACGGGGGTCCTGCCCAGCAGGATGACCATGGCGGCCGACAGGAGGATGGTGGCTTCCTTCGTGCGCGCTCGAAAGGCCCGGTAGGACGCCGAGGCTACGAAGAAGGCCAGCAGGGAAAACATGGTCGCCGACAGCGGATTGTAGACTCCGTCGAACAGGAATCGCAGCCAGGAACCCGCAGCCAGGATTTCGCCACCCATCCCGTCCGGGTTGCCCACCTTGAACAGGCCGATCACCAGGGTGACGGTGAACCCGGCCAGGGTCACCACGCTGTAGGGCCAGTCGGTGGACCGGCTGGAAACGCGTTTCAGGTGGATCTTGAGCAGGCTGCCGCCGCCGAGGATGAAGGCGAAGACCGTGATGATGGCGAAGTAGTCCGAGAAGCTCTCGTAAAGCGTGTTGAAGGGCCCGCGCGTCACGAAATATCCGATGATCAGGACCACGCCGATGACAAAGGTGATGATGAGGGGTATTCTGCGGCGCATGCGATTTACCTGAAAAGCCAGAGAACGACGTCGGACACTGCGCGGACGGTTTCACTGCCGGTGATGGACTCAAGGGTGGCCAGCGCGCTGCCGGCCAGGATGAATACGATGGCGATGCCCTTGCCGGCGTCCTGCCCCTTGAGACTGCCCAGCATGCGCGGCTCCTTGGACAGGTACGCGCTGGCGGCAAACAGTTCTTCCCCGATCAGCGTATAGTCGCATGCCGCCACGAAGAAAGGCAGTTGAGGAGGCCTTGCCGTTCCCGCGATCTGTATGGCCCCGATGGAGTTGCCCGTTTCCGCCAGAATAAGGGATTCGGCGTAGAAACCGCCCAGGTAGAAACATGCGGCCGGCCGTTCGCGCACGATGATGCCGTCGACGGCCGCCGCATAGGCGAACTGGGCGTCAGACACATAGTGAATGTCGTCCTCCTGGTAGGCATCGGGACGCCCGGCGGACAGGTAGGACTGTTGCACGGTCTCGCGCGCCACGCTCATGACGAGGGACTTGCGCACGGGCACGTGCAGCCTGGAATCGTATCCGGCTATGATGGTGGCGAGATGGCCCAGCAGGTTCATGGACGCGATAGTCTGCACCTCGTCCATATCGTTCAGGCCGGGCACGTAAAGGATGGGCTTGCCCATCTCGGTCGCCCTGCCCACGGCTTCCTCGACCGTCTCCAGACCGGCGATTTTGCGAATGAAAAGGGGCCGGCCCGAGGCCGCCAGGACGACGTAAAGCAAAATGGCGCCCGTCAGGATGACCCCCAGGATCAGGGCCTGGGTCCGGTCCGCGTTGAACCAGCCGGTCCCGGATTCAGCCTGCGCGGAAACGGGATCCGCCTGCAGCACGGCGACGATCACCAGACACGCGAAAACCGCGCGCGACAACTCGATCGCGGGAAAAACAGCCCTTGGAAAGCGGGTGGCCCGTGGAAAGCGGGTGACCCGTGGAAAGCGGGTGGCCCGTGCAAGGCGGGTGGCCAGGGAAAGGTGCATCAGGACTCCACGATCTCAACGTTGGCGCGGGGCACGGTTACGATCTCTCCGCTCGCTCTGCGGGCTTCCAGCACCCGGGCGAGCGCGCCCGTGGGCAGCCTTACGGGTTGCTCGGGCAGCGAGGCTACCGTGGCGATTTCCCCGAACCAGGGTTTGCGGATCAGGCGCACCAGGGAACCGGTTTCCAGGCCACGGGCCGCCGGATCCAATCGGTCCGGTTGTTCGTCGTCGCTGTCGGTCTTTATGATAATCTCGGGACGAATCACTCCGGCCCGGATCTGCGTGGCGCCGCTCATGGAGGCTTCGCGGCCCTGGAGGGACCCGATCAGTTCGAACGTGCGTTCGGCCATGGGCAGCCGCCCGAATCCCTCGGTGACGACCACAGTCAGGCCGATGTCTTCCCCTCCGGTCACCGCGACGCCGATCTGGTATCCCAGGAGGTCGCCGATATCGTGATATTGCATGCCGCCCACCACCACGCCGGACGCGCCGACCCTTATCAACTTACGCAACGCGTCAAGGGTGATCATGGATCCGCCACAGACGATCTGTCCCGAGCAGCATTCATCGACCATTTCCCCGGTGATCTCGTCATCGGCGGATTGGACGATCCGGCGTATCGGCGCTTGCACTTCGCCACCTATGCCGAAGATGCCCTGAATGCAGGCGCCGGCCGTTTCCACTACGACGCCCTCTCCGGAGAGTATTTCGGTAATCCTGCCATCGAGGTACGCGTTGATCCTTACCGGGGTCGACGGTTCCCGGATCAGTACCTGGCCGGTCACATCCGATACCATTTCGATCGTTCCGCTTTCAGGACACCGGACGGCGGACTTGAAGAGCCCGAAAATCCCCTTTGATTCGGCGATCAACTCGCCTTTTTCCACCGGTTCGTCCCGCTGCTTCAGCATGCAGCCCGGAACGTCCTCCGGTGCAATGGCCAGGGAATTGGCGACGTTTACGTTGTGCACCGGACCGGGCAGATAGGTTTCGGCGACCACCGTATCGGGACGCACCCGGTCTCCGACGTTTACAAGCACGTCACCCCGCAAGGGAAGGCGACGCGTCCTGGAGACAACGGTCCTGGACGATACGCGCAGGCCTGATGTATAGGCGTGTGCCATCAGACGGACTCCGGATAGGCGTCCAGCGCGCGGTAGCCCTTTTTCAGCATCTCCACCCTTTCGGCGGCGTCCGCCGGCAGCTTAAGCGGTCTTCCGCGCGTATCGATGATCACACCCAGCGGGCCGTTCTTGACGGTGCGGGTGACCGGCGCGCCCCGGCCGGCGCCGGCGTCGAAACTTCGGGAAGGCGCGACCTCCAGGACGATCTCTTCCGATTCCCCGGCCGGGACCGCGGCCAGTGCTCCCACGGCGGCCTCGTGCGTCCATTCCCCATCGTCCGACCGGGCCACGACCGTCACGCACTGCGAGCCGGGCGCACCCGTACCCACGGGCGCGACGCACGGTCCCAGGTGGACCAGGCAATCCCGGTCGAAAACCTCCAGCGCCGCGGTTTCATGCACGGTGGAAAGAACCCCAAGGTGGGGCATCATGAAGATGCTGTCCACCGCCAGGTTCGTGATGCCTTCGGGCTGAAAGGCGTCCACCATCATTAGTGCGGCCTGCGACCGTCTCGGCGCATGGGAAAGTACGCCTCCGCTGCCGATGATCAGGTCCAGGTTCATCAGGTCGACCAGGGTGCGGCCGCCCGTCTGCTGGTCGAAGGTGTCCGATATCGTTCGAAGCTGCTGCACGCCTTTCAGTTCCACGGCGAAGTTCCTGTGCTGCTCGAAAGCCAGCCGCAGGGCCTCCCGGGCTACGGCCTGCTCGATGATCAGCTCCTCCATGGTCTGGGGAATGCTGGTGGGGCGGATCATCTTGTTGCCCATGCGGTCTTTCAGGTCGGCGTCGGTCATTTCGAAGGGCAGCCACCGCGCGATGGCTTCGAGCCCCGCCTCCGTCAACACGTTGGAAATGCTGTAGCTCATGCCAAGATTGGCGCTGACTGTCCGGTTGAAGACGTTGCCGAAGACCGAAAACACGTCGGTGGTCGCCCCGCCGATGTCGCCGCCCAGCACGTCTATCGCGTTCCGTTCCGCGACGACCCTGACCATCCTGCCCACGGCGCCGGGCGTAGGCATGATGGGCACGTGAGTCCACGCCATCAGTTCGCCGTATCCGGGGGCCTGGGCCATCACGTGTTCCATGAACAGGGTATGGATCTGTTCCCGGGCGGGGCCCAGGTTCTCCGCCTCGAGCACGGGCCGCAGGTTGTCCACCTGGCTGAGTTCCGTCCGGTCGGCCAGAATCCGTTCGATCTCCCCGCGGGCGTCGACGTTCCCGGCGTAGATGACCGGCAGATCGTAACCGCTTCCCAGCCGGGGAAGCGGTTACGATC
>CAZZNP010000005.1:5371-9100 GCA_964655785.1 uncultured Gemmatimonadota bacterium | reverse complement strand
GCGGCGGAGATGAGTTCGGCCATCTCGACCACGTGAGACTTCGTGCCGCCGTCCACGCCGCCGGACAGCAGGATCATGTCCGGGCGGAGTTGCCGGATGCGTTCGATGCGTTCGTGGGGCAGGCGCCCGTCGTTGGACGCCAGCGTTTCCATGACGATGGCGCCCGCGCCGAGAGCGGCCCGTTCGGCGCTCTCGGCGGTCATGCTCTTGACCACCCCGGCCACCATCATCTGGAGCCCGCCGCCGGCGCTGCTCGTAGAAACGTAGAGGTCCACCCCACGCCCGCCGTCCGCCGGCGAGACGATCCGTTCCCCGTCGAGGATCTCGCGGCCGGACTGCTCCTCCACCTCGCGCACCGAGTTGAGCACGCCCCGCGTGACGTCCTCGAAGGGGGCCTCCACGGTCGTCGGCGCTTCGCCGCGAACGACGAGACGGAAGGCGCCGGACTGCTTTTCGATCAGAATGGCCTTCGTCGTCGTGCTGCCGCAGTCCGTGGCCAGAATGACATTGATGTCAGACGGATCGATCATGGAGCGTAGTCCTGTCCTTCGCATCCCCTCCTGTTTCGGTGGATGCAGTCGATCCCGCGCATTTCCACTATGTCGGTTTTCCTGGTCATTCGGCCTCGGAAGCATGGTGCTCAATGCGCTGGATCAGGAACTCCACGTTTTCCCTGCGCTCGATGGCCTCGGCGATCTTGTCGTAATCCGAGGCATCCACCACCATGTGAATGAAGGGGCTCAGGAAAGCCATGAACTGGCCGCCAAGAAACGAGAGAGGCTTCATGGATTCCAGGAAGAGGACCGCGGGCGCGGTGAGTTCCCGCGCGGCCACGGCCTCGGCGATCCGGTCGAGCAAGGCTTGCTGTTCCGCCAGATTTCCGTTTGAATCACTCATGCCAATCACCTGGTCCGCCTGGTCCGCCTGGCCCGCCTGGGTCGCCTGGGTCGCCGCGCCGACCGAAACGTCCCGATTCTTGCCTGAAAGCCCACCGCCCTAGTCTATCACGAATTCCGGGCCCGCCGCGCCGACCGAAACGTCCCGATTCTTGCCTGAAAGCACACCGCCCTAGTCTATCACGAATTCCGGGCCCGCGTGCTTGCTGATCCATTCGCGCAGGGGGATGTCTTCAGGCAGGGGCGAAGTAAAGCCATGGCCGCCCGACGGCCCGGCGCCCAGAAGCTGCCTGCGGATGGGGTCGCTGCGGTCCATGTAGTGATCCACCGTCATGTTGTCTCGGGGACGCAGCCAGCGGTAACTGTAACCGTAGAACAGCACCTTGCGGGTGATCTCGGAATAGTTGATGCCGGAAGCGTGCCAGAGGCGGCGATCGAAGAACACGGCGTCCCCGGCCGCGGCCCGGATCGGAACGGCCCCTTTCGGATCCAGCTCGGTGTCATCGGGAAAATCGATCGCTTCACTCCGGTGGCTGCCAGGGATGGCATGGAAATTCCCCCGGTCGACCGCCGTGCAGTCGCTCAGGAAGAAGGCTACTTTCAGCGACACCCGCGGACGGGGCGTGGTCTCCAGGTCGATATTCAGCCGACCGCTGTCCTGGTGCCATCCCAGGCGCCGCTTTTTAGGCTTCTGGTCGGCCGGCCAGGGAGGCGAGACAATTAAATGGGAATGGTAGAGTTGTATGTGCCAGCCGAGAATGCCCCAGACCTTGGGGAAGGTCTTCGGCCAGTCGAGCAGTTCCAGCAGGATATCGTCCCGGCCGATGACGTCGAAGTGGTTCAGGACGCTGTAGGCGCTTTTGCCTTCCGTCGCCCGGCGCTCCTGGTCTATCCCGTCGGCGATGCGGCTCAACGCTTCGACCATGTTGCCCGGCAAGACGTTCTCCACGATGAAATAGCCCTGTTCATCGAAGAGACGCCGCTCTTCGTCCGTCAGACAGTGCGTAAGACAAGAAGGGTCCATGGCAATCCTCCATACGGGTCATGCTTCCAGGATTTCGAAGACCGTCCGGATCTCGGAACTCTCCGCGTAACCGATGCGAATGGCCCGCGCC
Organism: uncultured Gemmatimonadota bacterium; assembly: GCA_964655785.1. Taxonomy (GTDB): domain Bacteria; phylum JAAXHH01; class JAAXHH01; order JAAXHH01; family JAAXHH01; genus JAAXHH01. Next base: position 7,089 of record CAZZNP010000005.1, on the reverse strand, counting down.
TTCAGCCGGTACTCGCCGGCTTCCAGGCGAAGGGGCTCGGTGTATAGCAGCCAGTGGGGGCAATCCCCTTCGTCGAAGGTATAGGCGATGGAAGCGCCCTGCGTGGCGCAGTATAGCTGCAGCAGCATGGGTCCTTGAAAGCGGCCGCCTTCCAGGGCCGGTTCCATCCCCGGACTTTCCGGGCTCAAGGGCACGCAGACTACGGGGGCGGTCTCGGGCTGGCGGCCATCCGGATACCAGTTGCGGACCATCTCGCTTTCGGACGTCCGGCCCATGTCGCCCACTTCTTCAAGCCAGCCATCGAGCGCCTCGCGCATCCGCTCCAGATCGCCCCTCACCCGTGGGTCCCCGGCCAGGTTGTCGGTCTCATGAGGATCCGTATCCGTATCGTAGAATTCCTCGACGGGCCTGGGGTACTGGAACAGGGCCGACTGCGCCTCGTCCAGGCCGCCTTCCAGGTGCAGCCGCCAGATTTCCTGCATGATCGGATGGCGGTTCCGATACGGAATCCAGGAGAGATACGGCAGATCCGGCCGGTAGTTCCGGATATACTTGTACCGGCCGTCCCGCACGGCCCGGACCATGTCGTAAGAAACGTCGTGGCGATCCCGAGTGGCGAAGACGTACCGGCGCGGCGGCCGGGCCTGCTCACCGAGAAAGGCGCGGCCCTGGATATGGTGCGGGATCTCGACGCCGGCAAGGGACAGCATGGTGGGACCCAGGTCGATCGTACTGACCAGGTCATCGCGGAGCTCTCCCCCTCCCAGGTCCGGTCCCCGCGCGATCAGCGGAACGTGAATGCCCGCGTCATAGGGCCAGCGCTTGCCCCGGGGCAGGGGACCGTGGTCGCTCCAGTTGAACACGAACGTATCGCCGGCGAGCCCGTCCTCTTCCAGCTGACCGAGCAGAGCACCGAATTCCCGGTCGTTGTGGGCGATATGCGTGTACATGCGGGCCAGCGCCTCCCTGACCTTCGGCGTGTCCGGCAGGTGGCCCGGCGGCTTGATTGCATCCGGATCGAACTCGGGCGACGGGCACTTTTCAGGCCACATCCCGCTTTCGTGACTGCGCATGAGGTTGAAGACCGCGAAGAAGGGCTGGTCCGGATCGGGACGGTTGCGCCAGTGGGCGTCTTTTCCCAGGTCGTCCCAGGCCGTCAGAGGCGGATCGAACTGGTAGTCGGTCTTGTGGTTGTTCGTGCAATAATAGCCGGCCGCCCGCAGGTATTCCGTGAAGCACTTCACATAGTGGGGTGGTACGGCGGAGTAAGGTGTGGGCATCTCCGGGGTATCGGGGTGTACGTGGGTGGTCCGCATGTGTTGCGTGCCGATGGAGATTGCGTACATCCCGGTAATGATCGCCGAGCGGGCCGGCGCGCAGACTCCCGACGTGGAATAGCAACGCGCCCACCGGCAACCCTCGGCCGCGAAGCGGTCCACGTTCGGCGTACGGGCAACCGGGTCGCCGTAGCAACCATAATAGGGTCCGGTGTCTTCGAAGGAGATCCACAGGATGTTCGGTCTGGACTGTGGTGGCACGAAGTCCTCTCGTTCGTCGGATGTCGGATACTACTTCAGTTGATTTCTACTTCAGATGATTTCTGCTATTCATGTTCGTTAACATTAGATTGGTATGTGCAGCAAACCAATCTATACATCCCGGTAGTCATGAATCAAGCGAGGCGCCGCCGCCCCGGTCACAGGCCCGTCACCGTCCCG
>CAZZNP010000005.1:3897-5271 GCA_964655785.1 uncultured Gemmatimonadota bacterium | reverse complement strand
AGGCCCGTCACCGTCTCCTCCGCAAGCTGATCCACGACCGCTTTCAGATCACCCGTCCGCCCATGGATCCTGAGCTGGCGGTCCGCGCTGCTTCCCTCCTCGAGCATGACGCGGATATGCTCGATCTCCTCGCGGACACCTAGCGGGTCGACCACGTCGTCCAGGATCTCCAGCAGTTCCCCGATGAGATCCCGAACGGGTACTTCCTCTTCTTTGCCGAAGTCTACCAGGTTCCCGTCCAGTCCGTCCTTGATCGCGCGCCACTTGTTTTCGGCCACCAGGTCGCGCCGGTAGTAGCGCCACGACTGGTTCTCGCGACGCAACGTGATGAGCTTGGCCACGATCGCCCGGACCAGGGCCACGATGGCCACCACTTCGTCGATACGGGTAATGCAGTCGCAGATGCGCAGTTCGATCGTGGGGAAACGGGGATGGGGCCGCACGTCCCACCAGATCTTGGTGGGTTCGTCCATGCAGCCGGTCTTGATCATGGTCTGGATGAAATGGTCGTATTCTGCAGCCGAGTCGAAACGATCGGGGATGCCCGTCCTGGGCAATTCCGAGAAAACGACGCTCCGGTAGGACTTGAGCCCGGTATTGTCGCCCATCCAGAAAGGAGACGAGGAGGAAAGGGCCAGGATGTGGGGCATGAAGTAGCTGATCTGGTTCATGGTGTCGATACGCAGCTCCCGGTCGGGTATGCCGACGTGGATGTGCATGCCGAAGATCAGCAGCCTGCGGGCGACGTACTGAAGATCGGCGACCAGGCTTCTGTACCGGTCTTTTTCCGTAACTTCCTGTTCCTGCCAGCGCGAGAAGGGATGGGTGCCGGCGGCCACGATCCGGTGGCCGCTCTTCTCCGCGATCTCGCAAACCATGCTTCTGAGCCTGGTCACCTCGCGGCGCACTTCCTTGATGTCCCGGCACACTTCGGTACCCATCTCCACCTGGGACTGCAGGAATTCGGGCTTGACCTGGTCCCGGAAAACCCGCTTTCCCTTCTCCAGAAACTCGGAGATGTAGGACGCCAGTTCACGGGACTCGGGGTCGATGATCTGGTACTCCTCTTCGACGCCCAGGGTCATTTCTTCAAAGTTCATGGCAGGAGTCGTTCCAGGTATCCGGGTCCGGTAGATTGCACGCTGTTTTCCTTTCAAATTACCAGGAATACCGAGAAACATACTAGATCATCCCGATATTCGTTTTGAAAGGAAACTACACGTAAGTTACATCCATGTCCTGATGTGACCACAGGAAAACGAATGGACAGCTATGCGCGCGACTTCCGCGACTTCCGCGTTCCGAGCCAGACGCCCGCGGCCCCGATCAGCGGGATGGACAGCTACCCGCGCGACTTCCGCGTTCCGAGCCAGA
>CAZZNP010000005.1:0-3797 GCA_964655785.1 uncultured Gemmatimonadota bacterium | reverse complement strand
CGCGTTCCGAGCCAGACGCCCGCGGCCCCGATCAGCGGGTTGAGCCAGTCGAACCATACCGGATGGCGGGCGCCCTCGGTCGCCTCCATCATCGACAGGTCGTCGGGACGCGGTTCCACCGGCATCTCCATCGGCATCAGGGCCCTCACCACCCCGAGTACAATCACGAGGCCGATCAGAATCGTGGCGGCCCTGGCATCTAGCCCAATCCTGGCGCAGACTCGTCCGCCGATATACGCCGCCACGAGCCCGAGCACGACCGAGCCGAGTGCCCAGTAGCCGGATACGATCCACGATTCCGGCCGGAAGGCATGGGCGGGTCCCAGCATCAGCCACAGAAGCGAGAAGAGTACGAATAGCACGGCGGCCATGGCGATATAGCCGGCGATGGCAGCAAGGATGTTTCTAAGCATCATGTTCCTCCCTGAAAATGAGCATCATACCCGTGGACCGGGATGGTCGACAAGGCTATGCAATCGTCACGCCTGATCCTTCTCCTCCATAATCTGAATCAGGTTGCCGCATGTATCGTCGAATGCGGCGATAATAACACTCCCGGCATCCGTTGGCGGCTGCACGAACCGGACACCCCTGGCCGCGAGCCGCTCGTGTTCGGCTGCGACGTCGTCGACCGTGAAGGCGGTCCAGGGGATGCCGTCCTCCACAAGGGCCTTCTTGAACGGACGCACCGCTGGATGGACGTCAGGCTCGAGCACCAGCTCCGTCCCATCCGGATCTTCCTCGGATACCACGGTGATCCAGGCATGTTCTCCCAGAGGTATATTGTGCTTCAACTGGAAGCCAAGTGTTTCCGTATAGAAGCGTAACGCCTTCTGCTGGTCGTCTACCGCGATGCTGGTCATACTGATTCTCATTGCTCGATGCCCTCCTTGTAGCGGGTGAAGTGTGCGCCCGGGAAACTACCCGGGATTCAAATCCACGGGTTCTCCAGAGCCGATGGACGCGTGCACGGCGTCGATGACGCGCATATTGCCCAGGCTGTTCTCCATGGGGATCCGGTGCGGCCGGCCCGATTCGAGACAGTCGCACAGGTGCCGCAACTGTTCGGTGAACTGAAAGACAGGAGCGAATCGCATGGTTCTCACTTCGCCGCCGTTCTTCCTGATCTCCAGTGCCACCGGGTGGTCTTCGTTGTTCCAGGCCATATCCATCCGCATGTAACCGCCGGTCCCGTACACTTCGAACTCCTGGGACCCGTGGTAGCGAAAGGAAAAGACGCACTGGGCGCTGATCTCGCCGGGGAACTCGAGTTGCGCCGCAACGGACTCCGGTACCCGGGACCGCTGACCGAAGTGACCGCTCGCATAGACCCGTTCGGGTTCGATTCCCGCGATGGACCGGGCGTGGTGTATGCAGTAACATCCCAGGTCGTACACGGCCCCGCCCCGCTTCTCCCGGTTGAACCGCCAGTTGTAGTCCGGTCTCAGGTTCAGGGGATCGACGGCGGCGGTGAAGGTGCTGCGGATCAACCTGATGTCACCGATTTCGCCCGTTTCGATGAGTTCCTTCGCCTTGATATGGCACGGGTGGTGGCGAAACTTGAAGGCTTCTGCGAGCAGGACGCCGTTTTCTCGCGCTGCAGCGATCATGTCCGCACATTCGGCAGCCGTCGAACTGATGGGCTTTTCACACAAAATCGCCTTGACCCTGTCCGTCTGCGCGGCCCGGATGGCAATGTCGGCGTGGGAGTTGCCCCAGGTGCAGATGGACAGGATATCGATTTCTTCCTCGTGCAACATGCGCTCCAGGTCTGTGTAGCGGCCGGATACACCGAAGGTCTCGCCGAATCTGCCTAGCGATTCCTCGGTGACGTCGCAGATTGCGGCGAGTTCCGCTTCGGGGGCCTCCCCGGCCGCCCTGCCGTGACAGTGCGCGATGCCGCCCGTTCCGACGATGCCTACCTTGAGGGTCATGGTCGTCCTCCACGATGAACGTTGAACCGACCTGCCAAATCCCGATCTGGCCGAATGCGCGGCCGATTGGACGGGCTTCCCGAACTCCCGGGCAACCGTGCGGCAGTCAACCCGACCGTTTCAAATCCACCATCTTCGCCACCGGTCCCACCAGGAACAGTGCGTACAGTGGCGCGTTCACGATTTCCATCAGCCGCATCGCCGTCTCCGCCAGTGCCACGAGAATAACTACCGCTATGCGGCCGCCGCGCGGGGAGACGGAGGTGGCGGGATCCGTGACCATGAAGAAAGCCATGAGCTGGTACATGGGGCCCGTGATGGGCGCGACTTCGGATAGAAACGGAGTCTCCGTCACCAGGGACCGTACGAAGGCAAGCGCGACAAAGGACGCGGCATAGGTAAAGGTGACGTGAAACCGCTTCGCTCGCCAGAGAATGACGGAGCCCAGCACCCAGATCACGGCCATGGCCCATAGGTCGTTCCCCCACTGCTCGCTCAGGGCGGCCACCGTGCCAGGCGCCGCGAAGAGCACCACACAGATGCCCAGGTTGGATGGATTCCAGAGGTGCCGTCCCCGGTAGCGCAGGACGTATTTGGACATAATGGAAAGCAGGCTGGCGACGGCATAGGGCCAGAGGGAAAGCGATCTCAGCAGAATGCCGCAACTGATCCCGGTGATGTAGGCGCTGGCCGGGTTGAGCCATTTCCCGGTCAGCAGGCGGCCCAGGACCAGCTCCGCCGCCAGGGCCACGGCGATCGCGGTGAGGAGCTGCGACAGGTCGTGGAGGAATCCCACGTACATCTGGCCGAAGACCAGGATCAGCGTGATCAGGCCGGAGGAAAGGTACCGCGGGTCGATCCGTAACCCCGCCCCGTCCGGCGGTTCCACACGCCCCGGCATACCGCCCGAGCCTGCGGCGCCGTCCGGGCCGAACTTCGATTCGCCCATCATCCCTCCGGTTCGAATACGGTATGCAGGCGGTTCAATTCAGGGTCTTCCAGCGTCTGTACCGTCCCGCTCGGCCAGCGTATCTCGACATGCTCGACCGCCGTGGCGCTCCCCAGGCCGAAGTGACGCCTGCGCTGGCTCTGGGCGGCGAATCCGGCTCCGGCCGTGACGACCTGGAGTTGCCGCCGGCCCTCCCGGAATACCCGGACCTCCGCTCCGATGGCGCTGGCGTTGCTGCGAATACCCTTGAGTTCCAGGGAGATCCACGTGTTCTCCGGCTCGACGTCATTCCGGTACAGGACCAGGGGACCGTCCTGGTTGGCCACGACCACGTCCAGCGCGCCCCGGTTGAACAGATCGGCCAGTGCGACGCCCCGGCCGTCGTACCGGTCGTTTACGCCGACGGCTTCCGCCACGTCGTAGAAGCGCCCGGTGCCGTCGTTCAGGAAGAGCCGTGACCGCTCGTAGCCGGACAGGCTCTGGTCGCCCATGGGGGCCCAGTTCCGCACGTCCTGGAAGATATTGTTGTTACCCATGGCGACGCGCGACATCTCGTACCAGTAGTCCTTGTCCGGATCGGCCGAGACGAAGCCGTTGGTCACGAACAGATCCACGAAACCATCGTTGTTGAGGTCGCCGAACTGGGCGCCCCACGCCCATCCTGCGTCGGCGATTTCCCCTTCGGCTATATTAATCATCCGGCCGTTTTCGGCGATCAGGTTGCGCCGGAGATTGTTGCCTTGAAAGAGATACCCGCGCTTCGAGATATTGGTCACGTATACGTCCGCGCGTCCGTCGTTGTACAGGTCGCCGAAGGCCACGTTCATGCCGCTTTTGGACGTCTCCTCGAGCGTGGTGCCGGCGAGTTGCTCGAAACGCTTCCCTTCAATATTGGTGAAAAGCACCTCGGGACC
>CAZZNP010000004.1:61243-71272 GCA_964655785.1 uncultured Gemmatimonadota bacterium | reverse complement strand
CGTTAAGGAACGGTAAACAGCGGATACAAACCCATGCCCACCATCTACATCCCTTCCCTCATGCGCGACCTGACCGGCGGCAAGGAGATCATCCGGATCGAAGGGGCCGACATGCGCCAGGTCATCGTCAACCTGGAAGCGGCTTACCCGGGATTCCAAAAGCGTCTGCTGGAGGAAGGGACGCAACGCATCAAACCCAACATCGCGGTGATGATCGACGGCCGGAACGCAAAACGCATCCTGATCGACAAGGTAAGCGAGCACAGCGAGATACACTTCCTGCCGGCGATCAGCGGGGGGCGTTGAAGTGCAGGCAGCTACAGCTTCCGGTTCAGCTTGAGCAGGTGATTTACGGTAAGTGTTTTTTCCCGCGCGGGTCCGGTGGAGCCGGGTGATTTCCGCCGGGACTTCCTGCTACTGCGTTTCTTCGATGAATCCGTCTTCAACGCCGATCCATCGCCGGCCTGCTTCCCGGACGCCTCTACGTTCCTGGACGCTTCCGGTCTCGACGACGCTTCGACCTTCCCGGATCCTTCCTGCTTGCCGCCGTCGTCTCGCGCGGCCCGCTGGTTCCTGGATGATCCGCGCCTTCTCCGGCGCTCGGGCTTTCCGTTTTGCCGGTCCTGTGCCGTCCCTTCCGTCCGTTCCGCCCGGTCCGCCCGGTCCGCCCGCTCTGCCTTCTCCGACCGCATGGACAGCGAGATCCGGTTTCTTTCCTGGTCCACGCCGAGCACGCGCACCTCTACCTGCTGCCCCACCTTGACCGCTTCGCTCGCGTGCTTGACGTACCGGTCCACGAGCTGGCTGATATGTACGAGCCCGTCGAGATGGACTCCGACGTCCACGAAGGCGCCGAAATTCGTGACGTTGGTTACGACGCCGTTGAGCCGCATCCCTTCCTTGACTTCATCGATGGTATGAACCCCTTCGGTGTACTGTACCGGCTTGAACGCGTCACGGGGGTCACGCCCGGGCCGCGCCAGTTCCTCCAGGATATCCTCGAGGGTGGGCATGCCCACGGCATCGTTTACGTAGGAGCCGAGGTCGATGCGCGAACGGATTTCGGTATCTTTTATGAGTTCCTGGACGGTACACTCCTGGTCGGCGGCCATCCGGTCCACGATATCGTAACTTTCGGGATGGACTGCGCTGGCGTCCAGGGGGTTTTCGGCGTTCCCAATCCTCAGGAAACCCGCGGCCTGCTCGAAGGCCCGGGGTCCCAGGTTCTGCACCTGCTGCAGATCCGACCTCGCTGCGAAAGGGCCTGCCTGCTCGCGGTGGGCGACGATGTGCTTCGCCAACGCGGGACCAATGCCGGAAACGTAGGACAGGAGCTGGGCGCTGGCCGTGTTCACTTCGACCCCGACGTTGTTCACGCAACTCATCACCACGTCGTCGAGGCTCTTCTTCAGCGATACCTGGTCGACGTCATGCTGGTATTGCCCGACCCCGATGGACTTGGGATCGATCTTGACCAGTTCGGCCAGGGGATCCATCAGCCGGCGGCCGATTGAAATCGCACCGCGAACGGTGAGGTCCAACTGGGGAAACTCCTCCCGGGCTGCGGCCGACGCCGAATAGACCGAAGCGCCGCTTTCATTCACAAGCACGATGGCGGGATCCCCGGCGAGCTCGACCGAACGTAGAAACCGGGTCGTCTCCCGGCCGGCCGTCCCGTTTCCGACGGCGATGGCGTCGAATTCGTACTGCTCTTGCAGGGACTGCAGGGTCCGCGCCGCTCTTTCCTTCTTCTTCTCACCGGAATGAGGAAAGATACTGGCCCGGTCCATCAGTTTACCCTGCTCGTCCAGGCAGACCACCTTGCAACCCGTGCGAAAACCCGGGTCGATCGCCATGATGCGGCGGCGTCCCATGGGAGGCGCCATCAGCAGCTCACGCAGGTTCCGCGCGAATACGAGGGTCGCCTCGTCTTCGGCCTGTTGCCGGACATGGGACCTCAATTCCGTCTCGAGGGACAGGGAAAGCAGACGGCGGTAACTGTCGGTGACGGCCAGGCGGACCTGTTCGGACGGAGGGCCTTCACCCTTGACGAACAGTTTCTCGAGCAGCGCGATCGCCTCTCCTTCCGGCGGGGCGATGGTCATGCGCAGGACGTCTTCTTTCTCGCCGCGCCGCATGGCGAGCACGCGGTGCGAAGGCGCCTTCATCGCCGGCTCGGACCAATCGAAGTAATCCCGGAACTTGATGCCCGACTCTTCCTTCTCCGCAATCACCGTTGAGCGGATCACCGCCTTTTCATGGAACAATCGGCGCAGGGTCGAACGCGCCGTCTCATCTTCGTTGATCCATTCAGCGATGATATCGCGCGCGCCTGCCAGGGCATCCTCGGCGGAGGCGACTTTCTTCTCCGGATCGACGAAGGCCGCGGCTTCCGCTTCCAGGTCCATCTCCTCCTGCCCGAATATGCGCTCCGCCAGGGGTTCCAGACCCTTCTCCCGGGCTGCCGTCGCCCGCGTGCGCCGCTTCGGCCGATAGGGAAGGTAGGTATCTTCCAGCACGGTCAGGGTATCCGCGGCGTTCACCTTGGATTCCAGTTCGTCCGTGAGCAGGGCGCGGTCCTTCAAGGAGGCGAGGATCGACGTCCTGCGCTTTTCGAGTTCGCGCAGCTGGCCGATCCGGTCGCGGATCGCCGTTACGGCCACCTCGTCGAGCGAACCCGTTCGCTCTTTGCGGTAGCGCGCGATAAAGGGCACCGTGGCGTCTTCGTCCAGCAGGCTTGCTACGGCTTCCACCTGTTCGGGCCGGATGCCCAGTTCACCGGATATCTTCGAGAAAAACGTATCTTCACTCATGATGAACAACATCCTCGCCTGTCGGCCCGGCGCCCAGAATCGTTCTCAACCGCCGGGCTACCCGTTCCGGTTCGCCGGCCTTCAAGCAGACCGGTCCGAAAAGTACGATCCCTTCAGAAACCCTCGAGGTATTGGCATGAATGGAGGGACTGCCCCGCTGCAATTCGAGGATCACGTCCAGGGCGGTCACGCCCAATGTGGATTCGTCAAGTTTCAGTACGGTCACCGGTACCTCGCTGGGTCTGCTGTCGGTGTCTATCTCGAAGCGGCATCCGGGAATATCGCCTGCGGCGGCCACGAGTTCGTCCATGCGGTCACGCCACGCCGCGGCACGCTCTTCCAACGGCGCTCCGGCAAAAAGCCTCAGGGCGGTCAACAGGCCTACGATCTGTTCCTTCCCCACTTTGCAGGGACGGCCGATGCCATGATGGGGCGCACCGGGCAGGATCGACTTGTCTATAAGGGATTCGGGGGGATTCCATTGTTGCTTCAGCACGTCCATGTCGAGGTGCTGGAGCGCTACGCACATGATCAGGTCCCGCCGGCCGCAGAGGATGCCCGAACCCTGGGGACCGCCAATCGCCTTGCCCCCGCTGAAGGCCACCAGGTCGGCTCCCTGGGATATGTACTTCCGCAGATTCGACCGGGGAGGCAGCTGTCCCGCGGCGTCAACGATCACCGGAACGCCTTGGGCGCGAGCGACTTCGACGACTTCTTCCAGACGAGGCAGGGAGCGGGGATTGGCGACGTAGCACACGGCCGCCGTCCGTTCGGTAATGGCGTCGGCAATCTCCCAGGCTTCCGTATCCCGCACGCCTGCGCCGCTGTACCGGTCCGCGATACCCACCTCGACGAGCCTGACGCCGACTGAGCGGATCGCGTGGTCGTAGAAGTTGCGCTGGCTCCGGGAGATGACGACTTCGTTCTTCATGCCACCGGTATCCGGGAGCCGGTTCATCTTTCCAGGATCCGGTCCGGTGACGCAGGCCGCCGTGCCCAGGAGAAGCCCTGCGGCCGCACCGGACGTGACGTATCCCGCTTCGGCCCCGGTGATCTCCGCGATGATCTCGCTCGCCCGGGCCTGGAGTTCAGCGATGTCGACGCAGTACCGGGTGGCCTCGCGCATGGCGTCCGCCACTTCGGGATCCATGATGCCGCCGCTGAGGCGGGTGGTGGGTCCCGATGCGTTGATAATCGGACGTACGCCGATCTGCTCGTATATGTTGGGCATGTATGAACCCGGCGTGAATCGAAGGGTTTGCCTTTTAAGCAGCACTAATCCTATTACATCGGACCCTGGTATGCAACCTGTTTTTTCGCGATGCAGGCCCTGCTGGCGGGACGCCTGTCGGATTATGCCTCGCCAGTGGTGCGGGAATATAGGTTGCCGTCCAGGCGGAGAGCGGGTTCTGGCCCGCGCGGAACGATGGCCGCCGGGGCGTACCGAACCGCCAGTAATGGATTGACTTGACGTTTCCCACAGCGTATTTTACACCGACTGAACGAACATCCCGGAACGGCGTCCGGCTTTGTGCTCACCCAATACCTGACCGAGTTATCAATCCCATGGCCCACAAAGACTTACAATCATTCATCGATCTGCTCCGGGAAGAAGGAGAGTTAAAGGAAATCACCGAGGAGATCGATCCCGTACTGGAGATCAGCGCCATTGCGGACCGCGTCGTCAAACAGAACGGTCCCGCGCTGCTGTTCACCAACGTCAGGGGCCATGCGGGGATTCCCGTACTGATCAACACCTTCGGATCGAAGCGCCGCATGGAACTGGCCCTGGGCACCGAAAGTCTGGACGACATAGCGGCCGAGATCGCCGAACTGATCAATCCCCGGGTGCCCGCCTCCCTCGCCGGCAAGCTGCAGATGCTGCCCCGGCTCGCCCGGTTGAAGGATACCCAGGCCAGGACCGTCCGCAACGGCCCCTGCCAGGAGGTGGTCGAGACGGACACGGCGTCCCTCGAAAGCCTGCCGATCATCAAGTGCTGGCCCGGCGACGGCGGGAAGTACATCACCTTTCCCCAGGTAATTACGAAACACCCCGGACAGGGCACGCGCAACGTGGGCATGTACCGGCTCCAGGTATTCGACGGCAAGACCCTGGGCCTTCACTGGCAACGGCACAAGGGCGGCGCCCACCACTATCACGTCGCGGAAGAGATGGGCGAGCGGCTGGAGGTCGCCATCGTCCTTGGTCCCGACCCGGAGACTATGTACGCCGCGACGGCGCCCCTGCCCGACGAGATCGATGAATACATGCTGGCCGGGTTCCTCCGCAGGCGGCCGGTGGAACTGGTGAAGTGCCGGACGGTGGACCTGGAGGTGCCGGCCAACGCCCAGATCGTGCTGGAAGGCTATGCGGAACCCCATGAACGGCGCGTCGAAGGTCCCTTCGGCGATCACCAGGGTTACTATTCGCTGTCCGAAGAATACCCGGTGTTCCACCTCACGGCCATCACGCGGAGGAAAGAGCCGGTTTATCCGACGATCATCGTCGGACCTCCACCTCAGGAGGACGGCTGGCTCGGGAAGGCCACGGAGCGCATTTTCCTGCCCCTCCTCAAGACCACGGTCCCGGAGATCGTGGACATCGACCTGCCCATCGAAGGCATCTTCCACAACCTGGCCATCGTATCCATAGACAAGCGGTATCCGGGCCACGCCCGGAAGGTGATGCACGCCCTCTGGGGACTGGGCCAGATGATGTTCACGAAGGTGATTATCGTTGTGGACAAGGACGTGGACGTGCATAATATGAGGGAGGTCGCCTGGCGTGTCGGCGTGTCCGTCGATCCCGGGCGGGACCTGCTGATCAGCGAGGGGCCCTGCGACGTGCTGGACTTCTCCGCCCGGATTGCGGACGTGAGTGGCAAGCTGGGCATCGACGCGACCGAGAAATGGCCCGACGAGGGGTTTGATCGCGGCTGGCCGGAGATCCTGCGCATGCCCGATGAGATCGAGCAGCGCATCGACGAGATCTGGCCGAGACTGAACTTGTGACGCGGAGAGACTGGGAGATCCTGCGCATGCCCGATGAGGTCGAGCGGCGTATCGACGAGATCTGGCCGAGACTGAACTTGTGACGCGGAGAGACTGGGATGTTTGACGCACTGATCGCCGAAGCAGGCCTGGAAGACATTCACGGCAAGGTCCTGGCGGGCGAGCGGCTTTCGGCCGACGACGGGAGAAGACTGTACCGGAACGGGAACCTGCCCGCCATCGGCTATCTGGCCAACATGGTGCGCGAGCGCATGCACGGCGAACGCGTCTACTTCGTTCGCAACCAGCACCTGAATTACACCAACATCTGCAATAAAAGCTGCCTTTTCTGTTCGTTCTACGCCCTGCCCAGGGACCCCGAGGGATACGTACTTTCTCCCGAAGACATCCGGGCGCGAATGGAATCCTACTCGGAGATACCAATCTCGGAGATCCACATGGTGGGCGGAGTGAATCCCAAACTGCCCTACGCCTATTACCTGGACATCGTCCGGGCGATCAAAGACGTACGGCCCGGGGTGTCGCTCAAGGCCTTCACCATGATCGAACTCGAGCAGATCAGGAGAATCGCGAAGAAACCCATGGACGAAATCCTGGTGGACCTGAAGGAAGCCGGCGTGGACGCGTTGCCGGGCGGCGGCGCCGAGGTTTTCAGCGAGCGGGTGCACGAAGAGCTGTTCCAGGCCAAGTCGGACTCCGACAAATGGCTGGATACGGCGCGGGCAGCACACGAGGTGGGCCTTCCATCCAACGCTACCATGCTCTACGGCCACGTGGAGCAGACTGAGGAGAAGGTCTACCACCTCGTGAAACTGCGGGAGCTACAGGACGAGACGGCGGGGCTGCTGGCCTTCATTCCCCTGTCGTGGCATCCGGAACGTACGGCGATCGACCATCTGCCGGGTCCGACGGGCCAGATGGACCTCCGCGAGATCGCGGTCGCCCGGCTCATGCTGGACAACGTGCCCCATATCAAGTCGTTCTGGATCATGAACACCCCCGCCGTTACGCAGGTGGGACTGTGGTACGGCGCGGATGACATGGACGGCAGCGTCCTGGAGTACGAAATCACCCGCGACCCCGTAACCGACCGGGTGCAGGCCCTGACCCATACCCAGATGCTCGACATGATCAGCGAATCGGGCCGGCAGCCCGTAGAACGCGACGCGCTCTACAACATCGTCGATCAGCCGGAATCGATCCGGCCGGCGTACCTGGATCCGGCTGACGGCGTCACGGACAGCCTGGCTGCGAGCGCGGGATAGCAACCATGATAGCCGATATCGCGGAAAAGGTCCTTGCCGGGACGCGGCTGACCTCCGAGGATGGGCGCCGGCTGTTCCAGCACCCGAACGTCACCGAACTGGGCATGCTCGCCGATCACGTCCGGCGGACCAGGCACCCGGAACCGGTGGTGACCTACAACATCGGCCGGAACATCAACTACACCAACGTGTGCTGGGTGCGGTGCAAGTTCTGCGCCTTCTACCGTCCCCCCGGCGACGGGGAAGGATACACGCTGCCCGACGAGGAGATCTTCGCCAAGGTCGAGGAACTGATCCGTGTCGGAGGCGACACACCTGAATCCTGCGAGATTCTCATGCAGGGCGGCCTGAACCCGAAGCTGAAAATCGACTACTATGAACGGCTCTTCTCGGAGATCACCAGGCGCTATCCCGCGGCCTATCTCCACTCGCTTTCGGTGGCGGAAATCGTCTACCTCGCCCACATATCCCGGATCACGGTCGAAGAAGCGCTGATCCGCCTGCGCAAGGCCGGACTGAAGTCCCTCCCGGGCGCCGGCGCCGAGATCCTCGACACCGAGGTCCGCGACGCCATCGCCTACCGCAAGGAAACGGTACAGGAGTGGCTGGACGTGCACCGCCTGACCCACCGCTTGGGCATGAAGTCGACGGCGACCATGATGTTCGGATCGGTGGAGACCGTTGAGCACCGATTGAATCACCTCCTCCGGGTCCGCGAAGTGCAGGACGATTCCCTGGCCCGTCACGACGGGTATTTCACGGCGTTCATCGCCTGGAGCTTCCAGCCCGAAGGCACCGAACTGCCCGATACGCGAAAGGCCACGGGATACGACTACCTGCGCACGGTGGCAATCGCCCGGCTCATGCTGGACAACATCGAGAACATCCAGGCGTCCTACGTGACGCAGGGACCGAAAATCGCCCAGATCGCACTGGGATACGGGGTGAACGATTTCGGCAGCACGATGATGGAAGAGAACGTAATCAGCGCGGGCGGCACGAGTTTCGTGATGCCAACCGAAGAGATCGAGCGGCTGATCGGCGACGCGGGATACACAGCGCGCCGGCGCAACACGCGGTATGAATTCGTGGGGAATGGTCACCATAACCCGCCTTAACGCCGTCAGTTATCTGAATACCAGGCCCTTGACCTACGGCCTGGAGCATGGCGGGCTTGATCACGAATTCGAGATCCTCTTCGATGTTCCGTCCGTGTGCGCCAGGCAGGTAAGGTCTGGGGAAGCCTCGGCGGGGGTCATCCCATCGATCGAATACGCGGCCGGTCCGGTGCCCTACGCCATCGTGCCCGATGTCGCCATCGCATCCGACGGTCCGGTCGGCAGCATCCTCCTTTTTCACAGGACACCGGTCGGACGGATCAGGAAAGTCGCGATGGACGTGAGCTCAAGGACTTCGGTCGTCCTGGCCCGGATCGTCCTCCAGGAGCGATACGGCCTGGAATTCGATACCGTCGATCATCCTCCCGACGTGTCTGCGATGCTTGAAGAAGCGGACGCGGCGCTGGTCATCGGGGATCCGGCCCTGGAAAGCACGGACCGGTCCGAACCCCGGCTGGACCTGGGTGAAGCCTGGCGGGAACTGACGGGGCTGCCTTTCGTGTACGCTTTCTGGGCGGGGAAGGAAGACGGCCTGACACCCGGCGAGGTCGAACTGCTGATCGAGTCGAAGAACCGGGGTACGGCCGCCCTGGATGAAATCGCCGCGTTGCACGCGCGGAACCGCGCACGGCCGCCGGCCTTCTACGCGTCGTACCTGCGGGACAACCTGGACTACGACCTGGGCAACCGGGAACGAAGGGGACTCATGGAGTTTTACAAAATGGCCCATGCCCGCGGCCTGATCCCGGAAGTACCAGAGCTGAGTTTCTACCCACGGCAAAGGGGGACATGACCATGGCAGCGAACACGACGACGGTAGGCATCGGCACGGGGAGCAACCGCCGGGAAAACGTCCGGCTTGCGGTCGAACGCTCCGCCCCGCAACTGGCCTCGCTCATGCGTGAAGAGGTTATGCTCAAGCCTAATTTCCTGTCCGGCACCAACCCCGTGGTCTGCACGCATCCGGACGCGGTCCGCGGCGTGCTGGACGTCATCATGACCCTGCCCCGGAAACCCCGGCGCGTCCTGATCGCCGAAGGCGGAAACGAGACCGTGCCGGGAGAGTGCTTCCGCCATATGGGATACACTGACATCCCGGACGAATACGATATTCCGATCGAACTGGTGGACCTGAACGAGGAAACGAGGTGGCGCAACACCAGGGTGTACATGGTAGACGGCACCTGGACCACGGTCAGGATGCCCCGTACCGTGCTGGACTGTCCCTGTGTCATCTCGGTTGCCGTGGCCAAGACCCACGACGGCGCCATGGTAACCCTGGCGCTGAAAAACCTCATCATGGGAACGATCCTTAAGAAAGACCGCATCAAGGTGCATGGATACACGACGCACCATGACCGGCGGCATCCACAGGAAGCCCGGGCATTGAGCCGGAATATCATCCGCATCGCACGCCACCTTTACCCCCATTACAGCGTGGTGGACGGCACGGTCGGCATACAGGGCAACGGGCCGGGCGGTACCGACACGGTACCCCTGGGACTGGCGGCGGCCGGCGAAGACACCATCGCTGTGGACGCCGTCATCTCGAAGGCCATGGGTTTCGAGCCGATGGAAGTGGGAACGGTTTTCTACGGAGATACCATCGGGCTGGGCGTCGGCGACCTGGATCGTATTCGTGTGGTCGGGGGCCTGCTCGACGAGCTTGCCATGTCCTTCAGGGGGCATGACACCATCGAACTGCAGCGCCAGTGGGCCATCGAAGGCGCGTGGGAATCCGCACCCGTGGGAGGATGACACGACCCCGGGCCTCCCGTCATGCCTGAAGGTCAGTGCCCGTCATGCCTGAAGGTCAGTGCC
>CAZZNP010000004.1:59790-61143 GCA_964655785.1 uncultured Gemmatimonadota bacterium | reverse complement strand
GCCTGAAGGTCAGTGCCGGCAGGCCGGAAGGTCAGTGCCCCGGTAGCGCATCGACGACCCGCAGCACCTCTTCTTCCGTATTGTAGAAATGCGGGGAAATGCGGATGCCGCCTCCCCTGCGGGCGCCGATGATCTGGCGGCTTCGTAGCGCGCGGTGCAAGTCCTCGGTTTCATGGACCGGGCTGTCGAACGTCACAATACCCGACCATTCGGTTTCACCCCGGGGACTCAGGACGCGGTACCCCGCGTCGCGCAGCGCGTCGACCAGGCGGTCGGTCAAGCCACGCAGACGCTCCTGCACCGTCTCGATGCCTACCTCCAGCAGCAGGTCCAGCGAAGCGCCCATCGCGTGTATGCCCAGCGTGTTGTGGGTGCCGCATTCAAAGCGCCGCGCCGTGGACGCCGGGGTCGGGTCGTAGACGTCGTAGTTGCCCGCGTCGGCCACCGAATTCCATCCCACTTCGTAGAGTCTCAGCCGCTCCGTCATGTGCGGAGCGCAGTAGAAAATGCCGATCCCTTCGGGACTCAGGAGCCATTTGTGCCCATCTGCCATGAGGATGTCAATCTGCATCTCCTCCACATCCACCGGCGTCTGCCCGAGGGATTGAATGGCGTCGACGACGAAACAGACGCCCTTTTCCCGGCATAACGCGCCGATCGCCGCGATGTCGTTGCGGAATCCGTTCCCGAACTCGACGTGGCTGATGGAGACGGCGCGCGTCCCGGCATCGATTTGGTCCGCGATCGAATCCACCGTGAGGCGGCCGTCCACGGACTTCACCATCCGCGCTTCCACACCGTGCCGGGCAAGATTGAGCCATGGATATACGTTGGACGGGAATTCCAGATCGTTCAGGACTACGTTGTCGCCCGCATGCCAATCGAGACCGTTCGCAGCAAAACATAATCCTTCCGTGGTATTCTTTACGAAGGCGATCTCTTCGGGAGCGGCGTTTATCAGCCGTGCCGACCGGGACCGGGTGGCCTCGATGGCCGCTTCCCAGTCGCGATAGTTCGAAGCGGCATACTCGTTGAAATCCGCCGCGTAGGCACGCACGGCTTCGAGGGCGCGGCCGGGCAACGTGCCGACGGCCGCGTGGTTCAGGTAGGTACAGTGGTGGACGACAGGGAATTCCTGACGGATGCGGTCCAGGTTCAATTCAAGGCCGTTCCGGTTCTACGGGGTTGCGTGGTATATACACGGCACTGGTCATGCGTTGGGCGGCGGCATGCATCGGGCCGGGCCGGGCGGTGCGTGTGCGAACACGGCGAAATACGCATGGCGGCGGCATGCATCGGGCCGGGCGGTGCGTGTGCGATGCTGCTTAACACGGCTTACGCAGGGCGGCGGCA
>CAZZNP010000004.1:51434-59690 GCA_964655785.1 uncultured Gemmatimonadota bacterium | reverse complement strand
GCCGCGGCATCCTCCGCCGAGTCGAAGATATTGAATACGGAATCCAGCCGGGTAACGACGACCAGCACGTTGTGCGTGCGCTCGCTCAGGTTGGCCAGCTTCAGGTCGCCTCCGGCCTCGCGGAGGGTCTTGGCGCCGCCTACGAGGGCGCCGACGCCCGAACTGCTGATGAGGTTCAGCCGGCCGAGGTCGACTACGGCTCCGTTCGTGCCCGCGGCCTTCAACGCTCTGACACGATCATGGAAGGCAGTCACTTCCGGGTCGCCCAGGAAGCTGCCTACGAGTTCGATAACGGGTACTCCATTAACACTGCGTTCATTCATTACACGTCCCCTCCGTCTGTACACTGCTGAAGCGAAATCCGGCCACTGGGGCCACTGGATTGTTGTTTCATTAAACACCTCGTACCTGGTGTCCGCAAGTATAATTTAGCGGGATCGGCCAGACCGGGCAGACCCTGCCGGGGCGGCGACTCGGCGGGAAGCGAAGCGGACGAAGGGCGTCCGGCCACTCCCTTCACCTTTCGGCGCTCAGGGTTGCGACGCGATAACGGCGGCCTCGGAACCCGCCGCCTTGTATCCAGGGCAGAAGCCGTCCTCGATGTAGGGGCAGGGACTTCGGGCGATGATCACGCGGATACCCGCCTGGCGCAGGCCTTGCTCGATCACGTCCCGCGTCCGGGCTTCGTCCCAGGGGTCGACGGTCTCATTCAGCGTGACCGGACAGGCTCCGACAATTTCGTCTATACTGAGCGGCGTCGTCTCGTTACCCAGTTCGGCTCCGCCCAGGTTAGGCGTGCCCTGGAATCCGGACAGGGCCGTCGTGGCGTTGTCAAGGATGAGGATGAGCAGGTTGGACCCCTGGTGGGCCACGTTGAACAGCGCGTTCACGCTGAGGTGAAAGAAGTCGGAATCCCCGACGACTGCGATCACGGGATCGGTCACGCCCGACAGGACGAGCCCCGAGGCGATACCGATGCTCGACCCCATGGAATACTTGACATCCAGCATCTCGAAGGGCGGCGTGGCGATCTTGATCGCGCAGCCGGGATCCACCACGTATACCGGTGAAAGACCGTACTTACCGCTCATTTCACGCAATACTTCGAATACGGGGGTATAGGGGCAGTTTTTCGGCAGGCCGGCCTCGCTGGGCAGGTACTTCAGTTCGTCATCCGGCGAGAAGTCGCGATCTGGTTTGAATCCAGGGATGAAACCGGTCAGGGCCTCCGCGATCTGCCAGCGGAACAGTTCTCCTTCCCGCTGCACGGCCCGGTCGTGCTTGCCGCTGATCGGCGTGGAGATCCTCGCGTCATAGGATATCGACTTGATCAGCGTTTCTAAGAAAGGTTCGTTCTCCTCGAGGACCAGGGTCTTCTCGGTCGAACGCAGAAAGCCGGTGATCTGGTCGGCGGGCAGCGGCCAAAGGGTGGACAGCTTCAGGATGGAAAGACCAGCGGTGTCCATCCCCTGGAGCACGTCCATCAACTTTGCGTGAATCACGCCCGCGGCGATAATGCCGATCCCGCCCGTACCGGATACCGTATTGAAATTCGTCCATTCCCGATGATCCGCCACCGATTCGAGACGATCGTGCAGCCGTCTGTGCAACTGTACGGCGTTTCCGGGTGCCGATATCCACCGCATGGGATGGCGTTCGAAAGCGTGGGGAAGCACGGAGTTCGTACGGGGGATTTCCTGAAGCTCGATTTCTTCTACCAATTCTCCGAAGGTCTTGGTGATGCGCACGATGAAGGGCATCTGCGTTTCGCGTGACAGCCGGAAGGCCTCCCTTGTCATCGCGATCCCTTCGGAAGGCGTCGCCGGTTCCAGCATGGGCAGTTCGCTTCCCCAGGCGATCGGACGGGTGTCCTGGTCGTTCTGGGAAGCCCAGGCGCCCGGATCGTCCCCGAGCAGAATGACCAGCCCCGCCCCCACGTCCGTCAGGTTGGCCACCATGACGGGATCGAGCGCGACGTTGAACCCGACGCCCTTGCATCCCATCAGCGCGGGCGCCCCGCCGATGGACGCGCCGACCGCAGTTTCGAAGGCGACCTTCTCGTTGGTGGACCATTCAACGTGCAGCCCGTGACTGTCCACGAAACGACGCAGAAACTCGATGGTGCTGCTGCTCGGCGAACCAGGATAGCTTGTCGCAACCGCGACGCCCGACTGCAGTGCGCCGTATGCGATGGCCTGGTCACCTGAGACGCTCATCCCGGCCATGAAACGCTCCAGTAAGTACAGATTCGGCTTTCTAATGGACGCGTGAATATAGGTCGCCGCCCCTGTCCCGGTCAAGCGATATCCATCGGGGAGAACGGGTCAGAAACCGCTTGCGACCGTTCCGCCGTCCGGCTATATTTCACCCGTTTCCTTTCAAGGTAGTGCATCAGGCCGGATGGCGTGCGCATATCCACGCCGTCCTTACCTTACCATGCATTCGCTCAGATGTTTCACGCGAGAAACGGAGATTCGGGGATGGCCGGGAAACGGCAGGCATCGGGAAGGAAAAACGCGAAAGACAACAGCCGGCCCGTCAAGATGGCGGCTACCATCGACGACCTGGAAAAGGTGCTGGGAAGCGCCGGTCCGGCCGAGGCCGACAACGACAAGTACTGGCACGCCGTCAGGGCCCAGTTCCCCTACAACGGCTCGATACACTACACCAACAACGGGACGATAGGCATCCTGCCCCACATGGTCCTGCAGGCGCAGATCGCCACCTTGAAAGAAGCGGAAATCCAGGACGGAGACACCGGGGGAGTCACCTACCCCGCGCCTCACGAGGCCCACGAGAAGCTGGCCGCGCTGATCAACGCGGACCCCTCCGAGGTCGCCATTACGCGGAATTCGACCGAGAGCATGAACATCATCGCCCTCGGCCTTGACCTGAAACCGGAAGACGAGATCCTGACGACGACCCACGAGCATTATGGGGGATGGTCCTGCTGGCAGCATCGGCACGCCGTCTTCGGCAACCCGATCCGTAAACTCGACCTGTACGATCCACCGGAGGACGAAGACGAGATCGTCAGGCTGTTCGAAGAGGCCATCCGGCCGGAAACCCGCGTGCTCAGCTTCTGCCACGTCACTTGTACGACGGCCTGGCGCCTGCCCGTCAAGAAGATCTGTGCGATGGCCCGCGAGCGAGGTATCATCACGGTGATCGACGGCGCACAGTCGGTGGGCATGATCTCTGTCGACGTGAAGGATCTCGGCGGAGATTTCTACGTGAGCAGCACGCACAAATGGCTGTTTACGCCCAAGGGCACGGGACTTCTTTGGGTGGATGACGCGGCACAGGACAAGATCTCGCTGGGTTATTACACGGGCGGCGGGCGGCTGACGGCGAGGCGGTTCGAGAACAACGCGTCCCAGAGCTATGCGCCGCTGGTGGGATTCGCCGTGGCCGTGGATTTCCACAACGCCATAGGCACCGGCCTGATTGAGGACCGGGGCGCGGCCATGGCGAAATGGCTGAAGACCCGGCTTTCCGAAATACCCGGCGTGCGAGTGTGGACTCCGATGAGCCGCGGACTGTCCGCGTCCCTGGTTTCCTTCTCCATCGCCGGCATGACCTCCTCCGACGTGGGCACGCCGCTCCGGGAACGGTACCGGATCCACAGCAGAGGCCTGCACGAAGGAGGATATCACGGCGCCCGAATATCCTGCGCCATGCACAATAGTTACGATGAAATGGAGCTAGTCGTCAGCGCGGTAAAAGAGATTTCGGCGAACCGGTGCTGAATCCGGGTTCATTCCAGAATCCGCGGCAATCCGCGGCCAAAAAGACGTGGGAGGACGGACCATGTCCGATACTGCACTTACTATAAAAACGCTGAAGGAACGGTTGGCGGATCGGTTTGCGGAGAACGTCGTCCTTCGCATAAAACGCGACGGCGCATACGTGGAATACACGGGAGGAGAAGTGGCTCGCCGGTCCGACGCGCTCGCCGGCCTGTTCGCCTCCCTAGGCCTGCAGCGTGGCGACCGGGTAGCGCTGCTGGCGGACAACCAGCCCGAATGGGGCATCACCTACCTGGCCATCGTGGGACACGGGATGACGGCCGTACCCATCGACCGGCTGTTGAAACCCGGCGAATACCAGCGGATTCTCGAGGACTCCGGAACGCGGGCCATCGTCGTTTCTGACGCCTTCCGCGACGAATTTCATTCCATCGCCGGCACGCTGCCCGACCTGAAACATGTGCTGAGCATGGAAGAAGTAATGGCCGGCGAGGCGGGCGCCCCGGTGCCTGACAGCCAGGTCGACCCGGACGACCTGGCCGTGCTGATCTATACCTCGGGCACGACCGGGCAACCCAAGGGCGTGATGCTTTCCCACCGGAACATCATGTCCAATGTGGTGGCCGCAAGCGAGGTCATTTCCGTCACGTCGGACGACAGCTTCGTTTCAGTGCTTCCCCTGCACCATACCTTCGAATGCACCGCCGGATTTCTCGCGCCGATATTCAACGGAGCGATGGTATCCTACGTGGGAAGCCTCAAGTCACGGGACATCGTCGATACCATGAAGGATTCCAAGGCGACGATCATGCTGGCCGTCCCGCTGTTGTACGAGAAGATGTACCAGGGAATCATGCGCAAGGTCGGCTCCCAGCCCGCCGTCACCCGGACGGTGTTCAATCTCCTGATGGGCGTGGTGAAACTGGGCGAGAAGTTCAACAAGCGCATGGGTACCGCTCTTTTCCGTAGCCTTCGCGACAAAGGCGGACTGGGAACCATCCGGTTCTTCGTGTCCGGCGCCGCTGCGCTGCCGCCCGAGGTGGCCGAGGGATTCGACCGTCTGGGTCTTCGCATCCTGCAAGGGTACGGGCTCACGGAAACCTCCCCGGTCGTTTCCGTGCATCGCGTGGAGCAGCCTCCGAAACCCGATTCCGTAGGACCGCCCATAGGCGGCGTGGAAGTGGAAGTCGTCAACCCGGACGACACGGGCGTGGGGGAACTCATCGTACGGGGCGACAACGTGATGATGGGATATTACAACAATCCGGAAGCCACGGCCGAGGTGCTGAAGGACGGCGCGCTGTATACGGGCGATTCCGGCTGGATCGATGAGGATGGCCACGTACACATCGCGGGCCGTCTGAAGAACGTCATCGTTACCCGGGCCGGCAAGAATATCTATCCGGAAGAAATCGAAGGCGAACTCGTCCTGAGTCCATTTATCGCCGAGGCGCTCGTTTTCGGCGCCGAGAACGCCTCCACGGGTGAAGAATACGTGCGCGCTGTCGTGGTGCCGGATTTCGAATACCTGGAAGAATCGGGCACGCCGGTTGACGACGACAGCCTGACCGCGCTGATCAACCAGGAGGTGCGCGACCGGTGCCGGAACCTTGCGGACTACAAGCGCGTCCGTGAAGTGGAACTGCGCAAAGAGGAGTTCTCCAAGACTTCGACGCGCAAGATCAAGCGGTTTCTCTTTCAGTCCGAGGAGTCCGGACAGGCCGAGGAGTCCGGACAGGCCGAGGAGTCCGGACAGGCCGAGGAGTCCGGACAGGCCGAGGAGTCCGGATAGTCCAAGGAGTCCAGTTAGTCCAAGGAGTCCAGACAGGCCGAGGAGTACGGACAGGCGGCCCCGTCGAAGGACGCCGCCAGCCGATGAGGGAGATACCGCGATCGAGGCCGGGCGGAATCGCGAACGATGGATAGCATGGAGCAACCTGGTTCAGATCCGGCGCCGCCTTCCCCGAAGGATGGGCTTCCGAATACCCCGCAGCAACCCGATGCTGGACGGCAGCAGACGCATTGGCGCCGCCCAGCCGTCCTGTTCGCGTGCACCTTTCTGACCACCCTTGTTTCCGGTACGATCATGGAGCACCCCATGGTCCCTCCCATGGTGGTGCTGCTTACCCTGGTTTCTTTGCCGTCGCTTCTTCTGGACGGACTGCCTTTTTCCCTGTCGGTGCTCGGCATATTGATGGCACACGAGATGGGGCACTATCTCTACGCCAGATGGTACGGCGTCAGCACCTCCCTCCCCCACTTCATTCCGTCGCCCCTCTTCTTCATAACGCCGAATCCAGGCACTTTCGGCGCCGTCATCGTCTCAAAGGCTCCCTACCCGAACAGGCAGGCCCTGATGGACATCGGCGCGGCCGGTCCCATCGCGGGTTTCATCGTGGCCGTTCCCATCATGGCCTACAGTCTCCTCGGAGCCCGGGTCGATCTCGTCCCCGGGGAGGGCGAAGGACTCTATCTGGGCGAACCCCTGGTATTTCAGGCGCTCGCCTACCTGATACATGGTCCGCTGCCCGATGACTATACCATTTACCTTGATACCGTTGGGCTGGCAGCATGGTTCGGTTGCCTGGTCACCATGCTCAACCTGCTGCCGGTGGGACAACTGGACGGCGGACATATCCTGTACGCCTTCACGGGAGGCACGGCCCAGGGAAGGCGCTTACAGAGATACCTTACGATCGGGAGTTTCCTGGCGCTGGCCGTGCTCGGCCTGTATTCGCCGGGATGGTGGGTATTCGGCGCGCTGCTGCTGCTCATGGGCAGGTTCAGCGGTTTCAGGCATCCTGCGCCTATCGACGATGCCGCGCCGCTTCCCGGGCACAGCAAGTGGTTCGGATGGCTCTCGGCACTGGTCTTCATTCTGACCTGCATGCCGGTACCTATTTCGTTTACGGGCCCGTAGCACTTCCGTCGAGGCGGGCGGATGCTGCTGCGGGATCAGCTGATCAGCAGCCGTTCAAGCTTCTTGTGGATCCGTTCGTCATCCCCGTCCAGTCGATGGGCCTTGAGCAATTCGTCGATCGCCCGGGCGTTTTCACCCATGATCTCGAAGATGGATCCCAGCGCGTAGTGAGCCGCGAAATTGGTGGCGTCGAGTTCGAGCGCCCGCTGGTACTCACCGATCGCGAGTTCCCATTTCTCCTGACGGACGTAGATCTCGGCGAGACTCATGTGGACGTCCGAGGCATCGCCCTCCCAGCGCAATGATTCCCGGTAGGCGGCGACGGCTTCATCGTACATGGTGCGCCGCTTGTATACCATGCCCAGGAGTTTGTAGGCGTTGCCGTTCCGCGGTGACCGACGGATGACCTCCCGGAAACAGTTGGTCGCCTTCTCGAATTCGCCGAGATAGCAATAGACCCTGCCGAGATCCTGAAACAGGGCATCGGTGCGGTACCCGCCCTCGAGAGCGTGAAGCATGTAACCGCGGGCTTCGCTGTAGCATTCCTGTTTCATGTAGATCAAGCCGATATCATACTGAACCGCGACTTTGCGCGGATGCTCCCGGGCGCACTTGCTGAGCCACTCGAAGGCTTCGCTCGTGCGGCCGGTATACATGAGTCCCAGGCCGAGCCCCCGCAGGGTCCAGTAGTCGGTCTGGCCCTGCTCAAGGCGTTCAAAGCAGATCCGCACGATGGTTTCGTAGTCCTTATTCGCCAGGAGGAGCTTGAGCTTATGAGACCAGAACCACATATTGTTTTTCTCTTCCAGATTCGGCCGGTACCGTTGAGGGTTCGATTCCGGGGAAACGGGACGGCGACAGCCTCGTCCCGCTACCCTGAATATACGGCGGTTCGACGGGGGTGTCAAGCGGACGCATCCGGTTCGGCATCCCATTTCATCGAGCGGTTCGGGAAGCGTATTTCCTGGCCGGAAACCCGTTGAGAGATCACGATAAATGACAGTCAGAGAAGAAGTTACAGGCATCATCCTCGCTGGAGGAAAGAGCAGTCGGTTCGGCTCGAACAAGGCGCTCAGCCGGTTTGAAGGAGACCGGTTGATCGAACGGCTTTGCAAGACGGTCGGTTCGATGACCGGACGGACGATGCTGATCACCAATACCCCGGAGGAATACGACTTCCTGAACCTGGAAAGCCGGAAGGATCTGGTTCCCCGCTGCGGTCCTATCGGCGGCATCTATACCGCGCTCAGGGAAGCCAGTACCCCGCTGTGCCTTTGCGTAGCCTGCGACATGCCCTTTATCATGGCGGAGTTCCTGGAATACATGGCCGGGCGGACGAGCGGTTACGACGCAATCGTTCCCGTGAACAAGGGACGGGAGGAACCGCTGTGCGCGATTTACCGAGACACCTGCGTCCCGGCGATCGAGGACCGGATCGAGGCGCAGCGGTACAAGATTACGGGGTTCTTCGACGAGGTCCGCGTCCTGCGCGTCGCACCGGAAGACGCGGGGTTCCATGATGCGGACATGTTTTTCAATATCAACAAAGTGGCGGACTACGACGAGGCGCTGAAGCGGCTGAAGCGG
>CAZZNP010000004.1:39513-51334 GCA_964655785.1 uncultured Gemmatimonadota bacterium | reverse complement strand
GAAGCAGCGCGCATGTTACAGTGGGATTGGCGAAGGTTGGCCGAAGCGTCACGGTCAGCCGGACCGTCCTTCCACCAGTAAGATAAACTCCCCACGAAGGCGGCGGTCCCGGGTTTGTTCGAGTAAAACCGACAGCGAATCCCGGTCAACTTTCTCGTGGAGCTTGGTCAGGTCGTTCACCAGGGAAGCACGACGGTCCCCGAACACGTCAAGGGCGGCGGCTATGAGCGCGTGCACCCGGTGGGGGCTCTCGAAATAGATGAGCGTGTCTTCACGGTCCTCGTCCGCTTCGAGATAGCGGCGCCTGGCCGCGGGTTTGCGTGGAGGAAACCCGCAGAATGAAAAGCGGTGGACCGGCAGGCCGGAGAGCACGAGCGCCATGATCAACGCGCTCGGACCGGGAGCCATGCTTACGGGGATTTCGGCCTGGATAGCTGCCTGGACGAGGCGATAGCCGGGATCGGCGATTCCGGGCGTCCCGGCATCCGTGACCAGGGCAAGATCCCGACCCTGTTCCAGGGCAGCCAGCGCCCTGGGTACGGCACGCAGCTCGTTGTGTTCGTGATAGGCCATCTGCCTGGCGCTGATCCCGTAATGCTTCAGCAGCCGCCCGGTTCTGCGCGTATCTTCGCTGAGTACCACATCCGCGCCGCGCAGGATCTCCAGCGCCCGAAGCGTAATGTCGTCCAGATGGCCGATCGGTGTGGCAACCAGGTACAGCATGGATCAGTTCGTCTGTTCGGGGAACGGCGCTCGAATGTCGTAGCGGCCGTGAATCTCCACGGGAAGCGATCCCTCCTCTACCATCAGGTCCAGCGGATTGTCTCCCGTCTTAAGCGGCAGTTCGACCGCGTCGCGGATACGGGCCGACTCGTAGATCGCCATCATGAGTTCCATGGTCAGGCGGGCCGTTTCCCCCTCGTTGCGGTGCGATTCGATGCCGCCGTCCAGCCAGGCGATGAACTCGTCGTACTGGTCGGCCTCCACGGGCGGCGGCGTGATGGACTGCCAGTCGTCCGCATGGCGGTTCAGCAACAACAGGCTGCCCTCCGGGCCGCGTTTCAGAATCCCCTCCGTTCCATAGATCACGTCGCCCTGCAGACCGGGTTCGGGCAAATCGCTCTCGTAGGTTCCCCTGACCCCTCCCTCGAAGGCGATGATCGCGGCACACCGGTCCTCGCACCGCACCCGGCGCTCCCACCGGTCCGTCTTGCGCGTCACCTGGCCGATCACCCAGACCGGCCTGGGGTCGCCCAGTACGTACATCATTTCATCGAGTTCGTGGGTTCCCCGGTTGAGCAGGCCATGGGCGTCCCTGCGCAACATGGCCGTGGGCGTCCCTATCGCGCCGGCCATCACCAGTCTTCGGGCTTCCACGTTCTGCGGAGTGAACCGGCGCTGGTGGCCGATGGCGAGCTTGACACCGTGCTGCGAGCAGGCTTCCAGCATACGGTCGGCCTCGCTGAGGCTGGACGCCATGGGCTTTTCACCCAGAATACCTTTCGCGCCCGATTCCGCCGCCTTCACGGTGATTTCAGCGCGGACGTTCTGCCAGGTGGTGATACTGACAATGTCACACGCCTCTTGTTCCAGCAGTTTCTCTATATCGGTGTAGGGTTCCGCATCGAACTCGTCGGCCAGTTTACGGGCGCTTCGCTCGTGGACGTCGGCGACCGCGACCACTTCGGTCCGCGTCTTCTGAGTCCAGTTACGGGCGTGCGAACCGCCCATGCCCCCGCTGCCTATTATGCCGACCCGATATGACTCCGACATGAAATACTCCTTGGATACGGTAAATCCCAACATCTCACGGACCTACTGTGCGACTACTCAGTCTGAATGCGCGATCACCCGGCCTGTATGCGAGACTACACCGGTTGAACGCGAGGTCGCTCGGCCCGGTTGGGCGACTGTACGGTCCGAATGCGCGCCGTCCCGCGCAATTTATCGCATTGCCGATGAAGCCGCAACCTTTGAATGTCCGGTCCGGCGGATCGCCCTCCGCTCCCTACTATATGTATTGCTCCTAGTTTACATCGGCTGTATGATAGAACAGGGCAACCTGGAAAGGATAAACATGGATTACAACGGTCTGCAGGTCGCGACGCTCGATGAAACGCTGGAGGAGGCCATTGCCGCACGCGGCGGACGACCCGTCGTCGCCAGCGCGGATGAACCGGCAGGCACGGATGCCTTCCTTGACCGCCTGGCCAGGGACGACATCGCCGTTCTGTTGCTGACCGAACCTGGCCAGATCCGCACGCTGTTCGGCCGGGCGGCCGCTACGGACCGTCTCGAGGCCCTGCTGGATTCAGTCAGGCAGATGGCCGTCGGCTCCGCCGGCCCCGCGTGCACGGACATCTGGAGAAACCATCATCTCTCTGTCGACTACGAGCCAGACGGGACCGGAGGAGAAGCGCTCGTGGCGGGCATGGCGCGGCTTGCCGGCTACCTGGTCAACAAGAAGCGGACCGCCGTGGACGGCGGCGTGGACACCGCATACTGGCAACGTATAGACATGCGGTGGCATTTCGACAGCGATCCATACCATACGCGGGGCGAGTCCGCATTCCTCAAAGCATGCCGACGCGAATCGACGGAGTACACGCCCATATGGCTTTTGCGCCAGGCCGGCCGGTACCAGCGGGCCTACCGGGAGCTAAAATCCGACCTGGATTTCCTGGACATGTGCAAGACCCCGGAACTCACGGCAGAAATCACGTTGATGGCCGCGGAACGTCTCGGTGTGGACGCCGCGATTCTCTTTGCGGACATCCTTCCCCTGCTGCAGCCGATGGGCCTGCATCTCGAATACGTAAAGGGGCAGGGACCGGTCATCCACAATCCCATCCGATCGGGCGGAGCCGTGGACCAAATCGAAGAAGCGGGACCGGAGTCCCAGCACTTTGTCTACGAGGCTATCCGCATGACGCTGCCGGCGCTTCCGCCCCATATACCGCTCATCGGCTTTTCCGGCGCCCCCTTCACCCTGGCCGCCTATGCCATCGAGGGACAGAGTTCCCGGGACTTCAGGCATCTGAAGACGTTCATGTATTCCGACCCGGGCGCCTGGCACGCCTTCATGGAGAAGCTGGCCCGGGCTGTTACGTCGTACCTCAACGAACAGATCGAGGCGGGCGTTCATGCCGTGCAACTGTTCGACAGCTGGGTCGGCTGCCTTTCGCCCGACGATTACCGGACCTACGTCCTGCCCCACACGGGGTACGTTTTTTCCCATCTGAGACCCGGGGTGCCATCGATCCATTTCGGGGTCGGTACCGGCGCGCTGCTCGAACTGATGCGAGAAGCGGGCGGGGACGTCATCGGACTGGACTGGCGGGTGGACCTGGCCGAGGCCTGGCAGGGCCTGGAATACGACGTGGCCGTGCAAGGGAACCTCGATCCGCTGATCCTCTTCGCATCGCCCGATGAAATCAGGAAGCGGGCCGCGGCCATCCTCCATAAGGCCGCGGGCCGGCCCGGTCACATCTTCAACCTCGGCCACGGCATCCTGCCCGGCACGCCGGAGGACCACGTCATCGCGCTCGTGGACGCCGTGCATGAACTGGGAAGCGCCCGATGAAGGTCGTCGTGGTCGGCGGAGGCATCGCGGGGTTGAGCGCCGCTCATCGGCTGATCGAATCGAAGCGCACCGGTCTGGAAGTGACGCTGCTCGAGAGCTCGGATCGGTTCGGCGGCACGATACGCACGATCGAGTCAGGGGGATGCCTGGTCGAGTTGGGACCGGACGCCTTCCTCTCCTCCAAGCCCTGGTTGACGGATCTGGCCGGGCGCCTCGGCGTGGCGGACCGGATCATCCCCACTGCAACCACCCATCGCGGGGCCCACGTTGTCCATCGCGGAAAGCTTCATCCATTGCCCGATGGATTCCTGATGATGGCGCCCACCCGCCTGTGGCCCATGGTAACCACTTCCCTGTTTTCGTGGTCCGGCAAGATCCGGTGCGCAATGGACCTGGTTCTGCCTCGAGGCGCTGAAGGCGGCGACGAGAGCCTCGGCGCCTTCGTTCGCCGGCGGCTGGGGGGAGAGGTACTCGAACGTGTCGTGCAGCCGCTCATCGGGGGCATCTACGCGGGAGACCCCGACACGCTCAGCCTGCGGGCCACCATCCCGCGGTTCCTCGAAATGGAAAGGCGTCACCGCAGCGTCATCAAGGCCATGGTCTCGCAGCGGCGCGCGGCCTCGAAGCGGCGGGACGGCCCCTCCTCCGGCAGCGGCCCCTCCCCCGGCAGCGGCCCCTCTTCCGGCAGCGGCGCTTCCGGCAGCGGCGCCTCCGGCAGCGGCGCTTCCGGCAGCGGCGCACGTTACGGAGAACTGGCCTCCTTCGACAAGGGCATGGAAACCATCGTGGAGGCGTTGTTGCAGCGCCTGTCCGCAGTCACCATGCATACCCGGACTGAAGTGGTGCGCCTGAGCCGCGAAGGCACCCGCTGGCGGCTGGATTGCTCAGGAGGACGGCAATTCGAGGCCGACGCCGTAATCCTTGCCCTGCCGTCTCGAAAGGCAGCGGCTTTGCTTCACGGCACCGACGCGGATCTCGCCAACGAACTGGCGGTCATTCCACACGCATCTTCGGCCGTCCTGAATCTCGTGTACCGTCGATCGGACGTGCCGCATCCCCTGGACTGCTTCGGATTCGTGGTGCCCGCCGTCGAGCGACGCAGCATCATGGCCTGCACTTTCAGCAGCGTCAAGTTCCCGAACCGCGCGCCGGAGGACCTCGTCCTGTTGCGCGTTTTTGTCGGCGGCGCGCTTCAGCAGGGACTTCTTCAGTCCGACGACGAAGATCTGCTGCGTATCGCGCGTGAAGAACTGCGGGATCTCATGGGCATCGGTGTAGCGCCTCGGCACACCGTCATGGCGCGCTATCCGGACGCCATGCCCCAATACCTGTTAGGCCATACGAAGCGGGTGGAGCGGATCGAATCACTGCTTGCGCGGCGTACGGAGCTCGCGCTTGCGGGCAATGCATACGGAGGTGTGGGCCTGCCCGATTGTGTGCATTCCGGGGAACAGGCGGCGGACGGGATACTGAAACGAGACGCCGCGGATTGATGGACGCCAGGTTTGATGGACTCGAGGGGAATGGCGCTGCCCTTGACGTTCATGCGGCGGGTCCCCAAAGAACAGGTGTCTTTCAGGCAGCCCCCTGGTCCCGCAGCAGGACGGCCGCCGTCTTCCGCGCTTCCTCCATGCTTCCGACCCGGCGCCATTCAGGTATGCGCTCTATGACGTCGAAAGACCTCAGTGTTTTCAAAGCCGTGCCAGAAAGTCCCATGACGATCGTGCCGGTTTCCTGTTCTTCGGCGGCCGCAAACAGCCGTTCGATCACGAGAGCGGCACTGTCGTCGATATACTGGGTTTCAGAGAAATCGAAGATGACGGCTTCGTGTTCCCTGATGTCTTCGCTGATGGCAACTACCAGTTTCCTGGATGAAGCGATCGTAAAACTCCCCCTGAGAGAAACCAGCCCCACCCGGGCGGCATGAGGCTCCGCGACGGCCCCGATCTCTTCTCCGGAGAAAAATTCACGGTCCAGCAGGGGCACGGAGACCACGTTGTCGAGTTCAAGGGATTCCAGCTGACGGGCGTGTACCATACCCGCGGCAATCAGCCCGATAGCCACCGCGGTGATCAGATCGACGAAAACCGTCAGGAAAATCGTGAGCGCCATCACCATCACGTGTTCGCGCTGGAGACGGTGAATTCGGGCAAGCAACCTCCAGTCGATGATGTTCCATCCGACTATCATGAGGATACCGGCCAGGACGGCATGGGGAACAAGCTCGACAAATCGGCCCAGACCGAGCAGAATTAAAAGCAGGAACACTGCGCGCAACACGCCCGATACCGGTGTCCGGCCTCCCGATCGGATGTTCGCCACGGTACTGACGGTCGCGCCCGATCCCGGTAGACCGCCAAACAGGCCGGCGACCATATTCCCTATACCCTGACCAGCCAGTTCCCGGTCCGGGTCATGGCGTGATCCCGTGAGCGAATCCGCGATAAGGCAGGCGAGCAGGCTGTCCACGGAGCCGAGCAGGGCGATGATTAGCGCCGGCTGGACGGCATACAGCAAGAAGGACCAGGTGGGCAACTGGAATTGTGGCGAAGGCAGTCCCGCGGGTACCACTCCGATGACCGGTGCGTCGCTCAGCCAGAGAACGCCCACCATCGTGCCAACGAGCAAAGCCAGCATCAGTGCGGGAATGTACCGGCCCAGCCGGCCTGGCCAGAATACCGCCAGGACCATCGTGACCACGGCAATGGTCACGGCGCTGGCGTTTATGTCATTCATTGCATCGGGAAGGGATCGGATCGCGGCAAGTGCGCCGCCGGGTGCGACTGGCGCCCCGAGAAACGGAAGGGCCTGCATCAGGATGATGATGATGCTATACCGGACATGAACCCCGAAACGACCACCTGGGGCGTGTAGGCGACGTAGCGGCCCAATCTGGAGATTCCCAGCAATACCTGAAGCGCACCGGCGAGTAATACCACGGTCAGCGCCTCGGACAGCGTGCTCGCCTGGCTGGTGACGATGATCGCCATCGCGACGGTGACGGAAGGCGCGGGACCGGAAACTACCGTCCGCGTACCGCCGAACACCGATGCGAAAAACCCTAACGCGATCGCACCGTACAGGCCTGCGGCCGCACCCATGCCCGATGAGACGCCAAAGGCCAGCGCGAAGGGCAGCGTCACCACGGCGGAAGTGAGTCCGCCGGCCAGATCTCCTCTAAATTGGGCTGGATCATACCTCAACGGAGTCTACTCCTGAAGGCTTCGGCAGTTCAGTACAACCGGTTCACGAGGCTCACCTCACCAGCCTTCTGAAGGGCTCCTTCTTCGGATCGCATTCCAGCATATCCGCAAGGTTGCCGCGGTCCAGGCCCGACTTGATGAGCCCGAAGACCTCGGCGGCGGCTTCGCCCAGTTGCCGGATGTCTTCTTCCGTATGCGCCATGGTGACGCGGAAAGAAGTGGCGGTGAAGATGCCGCGACGGGACATCTCCTGGACGAAGAGTGTGGATACGATGGGGGTGAGTTCCGGGTCGGGCAGATCGAAGGACAGGCCTGGATTGTAGGAAAGGCCCACGCAGGCGCCGGGCAGTCCCGCACTCGCGAGGGCGTCGTTTATCGTGGCTTTGACCCGTTCGCCCATGGCCTCGAAGAAGGGTTCTGAGTTTCTTCGTTTTAACTCGCGAATCGTGGTCAGCGCGGCGGCCAGTCCCACGTTGTCGCTCCAGAATGTACTGGAAACGAACATGGAAGCGGCGGGCGCCATGGCTTCGCGGGATCCCACGACGGCGCCCATGGCGTATCCGTTCGACATGGCCTTGGCCAGGGTGGTCACGTCGGGCGTCACCCCGGTGAGTTCCTGGATCCCTCCGATTCGAAGGCGCCAGCCGCAGGACACCTCGTCGAACACGAGGAGGGCGTCGTGTTCATGGGCCAGCCGCTTCACGGATTCCAGGTAGCCCGGGGGCGGCAGTTCGGATCGCGCGGGCTCCATCATGACCGCCGCGACCTGGCCCTCGTATTTCTTGAGCAGGTCCGAAAGCATGTCCAAATCGCCGTACGTAAAGGGAACGGCCGTGCCCGCGAGGACCCTCGGCACGCCGATGGGCTCGATGCCGGCGAAGGGGTATTCGCCGCTTTCGGGATCGACCAGGTAGTTGGCGGACTGGTACCAGTCGTGCCAGCCGTGGTAGCCGCAGAAGAGGATAACGTCCTTGCCCGTGGTGCCTCGCACGATCCGTGCTGCCAGGGCGCAGGTCTCACCGCCGGCCTTGGCGTACCGCACCATCTCGGCGCTCGGGATCGTTTCGACGAGTTCCTCGGCCAATTCGATTTCGAGCGGACCGTTCAGCGTGTACATGCTGCCCCGGTCGATCTGTTCCTTGACCGCCCCGTCCACCACGTCGTCGGCATGGCCCAGGATGACGGCGCTTACCGCGTTCATCATGTCCAGGTACTCGTTGCCGTCCACGTCCGTGAACCGGGCGCCCTTGGCGCGCTCGGCATACACGGGGCTGACACCGCTGGCGAACTGGCTTGCCCGCCTGCTGATCAGCTGCGTCCATCCCGGAATCAGTTCCCCGGCACGTTGATACATCCTCATCGATTTTTCCACCGAACGGCTGACGGACATGTCGTGTTTCCTTTCCGGTTCGCTGCGTTTCCCTACCCTATACGGGATCAGCTGCGCGGCCTGTGCCACGGCTTGAACAGGGCCCGCTGGTCGTCGTCCCAACGAGTGAATGTGGATTCGGTTACATAGGGTAATTCGTCCATGGTCGCCTGGTTCTGCGACAGCATCCAGTAGGGCCCGTAGCCTACGTGGATGGTCTTTCGAACCTGGTCGGACCGGTTTGTAACGCCGCCGTGACGCAGGTTTTCGGTGAACAGGATGGCGTCGCCGGCCTTGACTTCCAGCGCGACCATGCCGGGCTCCTCGTCCGGGTCGCCGCCATAGGGACAGGGTAGGTTCGTCTTGTGGGTTCCGGGGACGACGCTGAATGCGCCCTGGTCACGGGACACATCGTGGATGAAGTAGATCATCCGTACCATCATGCAATCAATCCCGTTTACGCCGAAATCGTACCGGTATTTCTGGTTCTCGGGCCGCATGCCGCCGTGGGACCCAGACTGGTTGCCGCGGTATCGTATCCGGATCTCGGAGTTGTTAATCGTGGAACGGCCCTGGACGATTCCGCCGATGTAATCCATGGTCCGTGGATCATTCACCAGCACGTCGAACCGCGCGTCCGCGTTCCAGAAGTCCTCGATGATGATCGTTCTGCCTTCTGCGTTCGATCCATCGGCGTGGTATCCGAGATCAGGGTTCTGGTGGTAGTTCGGCCCCCATGGACTGATCTTGCGGGGTGGTTGATCCAGGTTCCGCAGCGCGTGCGCTTCCAGTTCGTCCACGGCCGCCGCCAGAGATTCCACGGTCGTGGGATCCAGCATGTCCTCGATCACGATATAGCCCTGGCGATCGAATTCGTAGCGTTCGGTTTCGTTCATGGCTGCTCCTTATTTGCCCGGTTCCCAGAGTGGGACGTAGCCTGCCCGTTCCACGACGGCCTGCCCCTCGTCACTCAGTATCCAGTCGACGAAGGATTTGATCGCGCCGCGCGGCGAGTGTGCGATGTAGAAATACAGATACCTGATCAGAGGATAGGTGCCGTCCCGGACCGTCGCCGCCGTTGGATATACGCCGTCGATGCTGCAGGTCGCCGTCCCACCCTCGAGTCCTATTCCACCGTATCCGATCGCGTTCGGATTCCGGGCCACGACCTCGACCACCGCCCTGGAAGTAGGCACGATCCGCGCTTCAGTGCTGAAATCCAATAGCTGCAGCACGTTACGGTCAAAATAAACGCGCGTGCCCGAATTCGGGGGACGGTTTACAACGAGCACAGGCGCTTCCTTCCCACCGACCTGACGCCAGTTTTCGATCTTGCCCGAAAAAACGGCCCTCACCTCGTCGATGGAGAGATCGCGAACAGGGTTGTCCCGGTGGACGTAGATGCTCAGAGCGTCCCTGGCCGTCAGAATGCTCATACCCAGCGAACCGCGATTCTCCTGCAACCGCTTGACTTCATCGGGGAGCATGGTCCGCGAGGCCGCCCCGATTTCGGTCTTCCCCGCGATCAACGACTCGATACCGAAACGGCTGCTCCCGCTTTCCGTGTCGATAAACACGCCGGGGTGCGTGTTCATGTACTCGATCGTCCATTGCCTGACCAGGCGGTTCATCGTGGTCGAACCGGTGATTCTGAATCGTTCGGGTCCGTCCAGAACGGCCGGGGAGGGCGTCCCGCACGCCAACATCGTCCCGCTCGCCAGCAGCGTCAGGCAGGCCAGGCGGGCCAGCAGCGTCAGGCAGGCCAGGCGGGACTGGCAGGACTGGCGGGCCAGGCGGGCTAGGCGGGACTGGCGGACTACAGCATTCAGACGCATCGTGGCGTTGACCATGCGGGCCACTACCTTTTCTCTACGATGGTACGCAGCCGTTCCAGGTTGTACCGGGACGGGGAAACCCACTGCGCCGGCCTGTAGGTGTCCGCAAGGGCGCCGATGTAGGCAAGTAGCACCTGGACGTGCTGCCGGACCGCGGCGCGGTTGATCGGCTGTTCGAGATCGTCGAACGGCGTATGGTACCGCGACCGGCCCCAGCTGACGAATATCCCGATTCCCGCCTCGGTGGTGAGGTTTCTGAACTGAATCCCCTCCATCAGAAGAATGCTGGGGATGCCCGCCTGGGCGAAGGCGATCTGGTCCGATTGGGCAAAGGGATCCAGGCCCTGGAATACAAGGGGAATCCGCGAGACCGTCAACCCCAGCTCACCGGCCACCACGCCCAGCAACTCGCCCAGCGTGGAAAGGTCGGCGCCGACTCCGATAATGTCGTCGAAGGTATCGACGATGGCGAGGCCATCCACGTTGACCGCCGCCATCGTACGATGTAGCGGGATGACCGGGTGGTCCAGGTAGTAACGGCTACCGAGCAACCCCTTCTCTTCTCCCGTGACGAAAAGAAAGACCAGCGACCTCCTCGGCGGTTCGGGCATGGCCGCGATCCCGCGGGCGATTTCAAGCACGCCGGCGCAACCCAGCGCGTTGTCAGTCACGCCGTTGTAAATGGAATCGGCGCGTACGGGCGGCCCCACGCCGAGGTGGTCGTAATGGGCCGAGACGATCACGTATTCTTCGCGCAGCACCGGATCGCTTCCCGGCAACACGCCGATGACGTTGGACGAGAAAAACTCCCGTTCCCGGAATCGGCCGATGAATCTGATCTGCGCCTCGAGCCGAAAACTGCGCATTTCGTAACTCAGGTCCATTTCGAGCACGTCGCCCAGGCTGTAGGCGGCGCCTTCGAATAACAGGGAGGCCCGGACCGGGTTCACCAGCATCGTCATGTTCGAGGGTTCTACGTAAAACAGCGTTACGTGCTCAAAGGCGAACATGCCCTGCCATTCACTCCAGGTACGGCCGCCGTGTTCACGGTAGGAAGGGATCATGATACTGCCCACCGCACCTCTCGACAGGGCCAGGCGCTGTTTCATTCCAGGCAGGGAATGGACGGTCGGCTGAGAACCCCTGAAGTAATCCGGTTCCTCCGAGTAGGGCTCGCCCGACAGAAAGACCACGACCGCGCCCGCAACCCGGACATCCTGGTAGTCATCGTAATCGAATTCCGGCGCCACGATGCCGTAACCGACGAAAACGAGAGGCACCGGCTGGGGAATGATGGTTTTGTCCCCGGTGTCGTACAGCAGGTAATCGTCGAAGAGTTCGAATTCATGAACGGTGTCCCCGACGCTGACCTGGAACGTGCCGCCTGGTAGCGCGAGGCTGCCGTGGAGGGGTATGCGCTGCAGGTACGTCCCGTCCTTCGAGCCGGGACGGATTTTCATGCGCCGCAGTTCCTCCGACAGGTACCTGGCCGCGGTGTCGGCGCCCGCGGTGCCCACCGCCCTCCCCCGCAGGCGGTCGTTGCCCAGGAACTCCGTGTGTTTCCATATACGGTCAATGGAAATCCCCTCCATCGCCGACCGAACCCCGGGCGACACGGCGGGCGACACGGTCTGCTGCGCATGGCAGGGAACGGCGAGTAGAAACGACAGAAGCATCGGTATATATCGTGGCATGATTCCGGTATCCCGGCTGTGACGGCGTATGGCATTCAGGAACCGATTCGACCCTAAAAGTCCGGGCGATGACTCTTGTTTCTTCCGCATTCGGCGATGTGGCGGCACCGCACATGGGTACGGCGACAGCACCGCAC
>CAZZNP010000004.1:17508-39413 GCA_964655785.1 uncultured Gemmatimonadota bacterium | reverse complement strand
CCCCTCTGCCACACAAAATAACGCAAGGCCGGGACCATGACAATATGCGCGTGGACCTTACGGGTATTTTGTCCCGTACGACGGCGGCGCCAATCTGGTAGTTGACGCGTCCGGCAGGAATACTTATATATACAACTCGGCCGGCTGCTACCTGGCGGTCCGTCCGTCACGCAACGCACCCGAAACAGGACGAAGAAAGGCGGCGAACCACGACCGCCCGGCGTTTCCGATAACCTCTTGCAAACATCCAGCCGGAGCAGTACATGACCATAGGCGTTCCTACCGAAACCAGTCCGGGCGAGCGTCGCGTTTCCATCGTTCCGGCCGGGGCATCCGCCCTGGTCAAGACGGGATGCGCCGTCCATGTCGCCGCCGACGCGGGCCGGGAAGCGGGCATATCGGACGCGGACTACGAAGCGGCCGGCGCCCGGGTCGTACCGGAGCGTGCTTCAGTCTTCGCCGAAGCCGATGTGATCGCACAGGTACGGGGCGGCGGCGCGAATCCGGATTCGGGCATGGCGGACATCGGGCAACTGCGCGAGGGGCAGCTGCTGGTGGGTTTCCTGGAACCGCTTTCGGCCCCCGCGGAAATCAAGGCGCTGGCCGAACGGCGCGTGACCGCATGCGCCATGGAGTTCATACCGCGGACCTCGCGGGCGCAGAGCATGGACGCCCTGTCATCCCAGGCCAACATCGGGGGGTACAAGGCTGCGCTGATGGCGGCCGAGTACCTGCCCAGGCTGTTTCCCATGATGATGACGGCGGCCGGCACGATTACGCCCGCCCACGTCTTCGTGGTCGGTGTCGGCGTGGCGGGGCTCCAGGCCATCGCCACCTGCAAGCGGCTGGGTGCCGTGATCCAGGCTTATGACGTGCGGCCGGCCGTCAAGGAGCAGGTCCAAAGCGTCGGCGCGCGGTTCGTGGAATTGGAACTGGACACCGCCGATTCGGAAGGTTCGGGCGGCTATGCCCAGGCCATGGACGAACAATTCTACGCGAAACAGCGGGAGATGATGGCCCGGGTGGTCGCGGAAAACGACGTCGTCATCACCACGGCCGCCGTACCCGGCAAGCCGGCGCCCGTGCTGGTGACCGAAGACATGGTCCGGAGCATGCGTCCCGGATCGGTCGTGATCGACCTGGCCGCGGAACGGGGGGGAAACTGCGAGGCCACGGAGCCGGGAAAGACCGTCGTGAAGCACGGCGTGACCCTCGTGGGCGAGGTGAACCTTCCATCGACTGTCCCATTTCACGCCAGCCAGATGTATTCGAACAATATCGTGAATTTCCTGAAACTGATGATCGACGACGGCGCTCTGGACACGGACGTTGACGACGACATCGTGCAGGGCGCGACGGTTACGCGCGGCGGCGAGATCGTCAATGAAATGGTCGGCGCGCTCCTTGACGGTTCCGGATAGAGGCGGCGCGGTCCCGGACTGTTCTACGACGAAATCGAGGAGTTCCACATGGGTGAAACCATTGCCATACTGACCATATTCGTCTTGGCGGTCTTCGTCGGATTCGAAGTCATCACCAAGGTCCCGCCCATACTGCACACGCCGCTGATGTCCGGTTCGAACGCCATTTCGGGTATCACGATCATCGGCGCTATCCTCTCCGCAGGCAGCCAGTATTCGACGCTGACCACGGCCCTCGGATTCGCCGCCGTTGTCTTCGCGACTATCAACGTGGTCGGCGGGTATCTCGTGACCAACCGCATGCTGGACATGTTCAAGAGAAAGGAGTAGGCGGATGTCCCCCGATCTCGTCCGCTTGGCCTATCTCGTCGCGGCATCCCTCTTCGTTCTGGGGCTGAAGGGTCTGTCCCATCCACGCACCGCGGTCCGCGGCAACCGGCTGAGCGCGCTGGGCATGTTCATCGCGATCGTGGTCACGCTGATCGACCAGCAGATCGTCCGGTTCGAAGTCATCGTCGCCGGCATCGTCCTCGGCGGGGCCATCGGCGCCATCTGGGCCCTCAAGGTGCCTATGACGGCCATGCCGCAATTCGTCGGCCTTTGCAACGGTTTCGGCGGCGGGGCGTCGGTCCTGGTGGCCGGAGCGGCCTACATCGAGGCCGCACTGCGGTCCCCTGACGACATTTCCATGCAGTTCGGTATCGCCACCATGGCCTCAGGGCTGATCGGCGGCGTAACCTTCTGGGGCAGCCTGGTCGCCTTCGGGAAACTACAGGGCATCATATCCGAAAAAGCGATGCGCTTCACCCTGGACCACGTGCTCAAGGGTCTATTCCTCATCGCCGGACTGGCGGCGGGCGTCCTGACCATCCTGCAACCTGAAAACACCCATTATTTCTGGATCTTGATCGGCATCGCTTCCGTCCTCGGCATACTCCTCGTGGTGCCCATCGGTGGCGCGGACATGCCCGTGGTCATCGCCCTGCTCAATTCGTACTCGGGCATGGCCGCCGCGGCGACGGGATTCGTCCTGTCCAACAACGTCCTGATCATATCGGGTTCGCTGGTCGGCGCTTCCGGGTTTATTCTGACGAGTATCATGTGCAAGGCCATGAACCGGTCGCTGGCCAACGTGATGTTTGCCGGTGTGGGCGGTGATTCGGGGGACGGCGACACGGCCCCCGCCGACGACCTTTATGAAGGCAAGGTTAAGTCCACCACGGCGGAAGAGGTCGCCATGGTGCTCGACAGCGCGCGGCGCGTGGTGTTCGTCCCCGGCTACGGCATGGCGGTGGCCCAGGCGCAACACGCCGTGCGCGACCTGGCCAACCAGCTTGAAGCCGACGGAATCGAGGTCGAATTCGCCATCCATCCGGTCGCGGGCCGCATGCCCGGGCATATGAACGTGCTGCTGGCCGAAGCGGACGTACCTTACGACCGCCTGAAGGAAATGGACGAGGCCAACACCGGATTCGAGCAGACCGACGTAACCATCGTCATCGGCGCCAACGACGTGGTCAATCCTCTTGCCCGCGACGCCGCGGACACGCCGCTAACCGGCATGCCGATCCTGAACGTGGACAAATCGCGGACCGTCGTGGTCATCAAGCGCAGCCTGAGTCCCGGCTTCGCAGGCATTCCCAACCCGCTCTTCGCCGCGGACAACTGCCTGATGCTTTTCGCCGACGGGAAGGATGCGGTGCAGCAGCTGACGGCGGCGGTGAACGAGATCTGACCGTGTTGTTTCGGAATGGATGGAATCAACAAAGCACATGGCAAGGAAACCCCGATGGCCGCGATAGGCACGCCGTTGTCCCCTTCGGCGACCCGTGTGCTGATGTGCGGTTCGGGTGAACTCGGCAAAGAAGTGGTCATCGAGTTCCAGCGCCTCGGCGTCGAGGTGATAGCAGTCGACCGCTACGCCAACGCGCCGGCCATGCAGGTGGCCCATCGTTCCCACGTGGTGGACATGCTGGACGGAGCCGCGCTGCGTGCGGTAATCGAGCAAGAAAACCCCCATTATATCGTACCCGAGATAGAAGCCATCGACACCGGAACCCTGGTGGACCTGGAGACGGAGGGTTACGCCGTCGTTCCCACGGCCCGTGCCGTCCATCTCACCATGAACCGGGAGGGGATCCGCAGGCTCGCGGCGGAAGAGCTCGGCCTTCCCACTTCGCCCTATAGATTCGCCGATTCCCGCGACTCGTATGAACGGGCGGTACGTGAAATCGGAATGCCCTGCATAGTCAAACCGGTCATGAGTTCTTCCGGCAAAGGCCAGAGCACGGTCCGGAACGAGTCGGACCTGCCCGGCGCCTGGCAGCTGGCCCATGACGAGACCCGCGGCACCGCGGGCAAGGTGATCGTCGAGGGATTCGTCGAATTCGACTATGAGATCACGCTGCTGACGGTACGCCATGCCGGGGGAACGGCTTTCTGCCTGCCCATCGGACACGAACAGATCTCGGGAGATTATCGTTATTCCTGGCAGCCCCAGCCCATGAGCGAGAAGGCATGGTCGTGCGCCAGGGAGGTCGCCAAATCGGTCACCACGGCACTGGGTGGCCGCGGGGTCTTCGGCGTTGAACTCTTTGTGCGGAACGACGAAGTTATCTTCAGCGAGGTTTCTCCCCGGCCTCACGATACGGGACTGGTAACGCTGATCTCCCAGGATCTGTCCGAATTCGCCCTGCACGCGAGAGCCGTGCTGGGCCTGCCGATTCCCGGGATTGGGCAGCACGGCCCTTCCGCCTCGGCGGCCCTCGTGGTGGAAGGGGATTCCGACCGGATGAAGTATGTCAACCTGGAAGCGGCCCTTGCGCAGCCGGACACCGGCCTGTTTCTTTTCGGAAAGCCTGAAGTGTCCGGCCACCGCCGCCTCGGCGTCTCCGTCGCCCGCGGTCCCGACATCGAAACGGCCCGCGCGAAGGCGACCCGGTCCATGAAGGCCGTTCGCGTCGAGTTACAGTGAATCAGCGGGACGCGGAGAGAGATCATGCAAAACCACGGTGAACCCTTAATGAATGTGGACGACCGGGACTGGCACGCCCTGACGCAGGGCGAGCGGATCCGGATGATCGAAGAGGAAGGTTACCTGATCATTCCGGATTGGATCTCTGACGATTACCGGACCGAACTGAAAGCGGAGTGCGAAAAACTCGAAACGGTCGGCAGGGACTACAGCGAAAGGCAGCGGGGCTGCAGGGATCCCCATCTGAAAAGCCGGAGTCTGGCCGAGCTCATTGCCTACGGACCCACGGTGCGCTTCCTGGAAGCGCTGTTCGGCGACCGGCTCGTATTCATACACTATACCTACGACCGGTCCGAACCCGGCACGCCGGGCATCAGTCTCCATACGGACGGGCAGCCCTACGGATCGAAGATATTCGGTTACGAAGGCAGTTGCCCCATCACCGTCCGGGTTCTCTATTACCTGGACGACCTGACGCTCGATGTATCGCCCTTCCGGGTCGTCCCACGGTCCCACCTTTCCATGCACTCGGACGCGCACCCCTACAAGAGATACGAGCGGCATCCCGAAGAGGTGGTCGTACCCTGTACCGCGGGATCGGCGCTCTTCCTCAACCATCGGACGTTTCACGGCACGTTGCCCAACACCGGAAACCGGTCCCGGGCCATGCTCGCGCTCGCTTACCGGCCGGCCTGGGCCGGACCCATCACCGACGTTGCGCCCCGCGATCCGTCGGACGTGGAACGGATGCCCGATTCCGTCCGTCCCTTCCTGGGCGATCCCAGCATGCGTTCCTATGAATTCGGGGTCGGAAACAAGCCGGAAGGAATGACGGAGGATGCACCGGGCATGAATCCGAGCCGGTGGGAATGACCCGCCTGGGGCGGAATCGTATACAGGCCGGGTTCCCTGGAGGAGGTAACAGGTTCAAGCTGCAACTCGGCGAATACTGATCAACTCGCAACCACAGGAGCATCCAAATGTCGAAGGCCCTGTTCGTCTGGGGCGGCTGGGAAGGACACGAGCCCAAACAGTCTCAGGACATCTTCATCCCGCTGCTGGAGGCGGAAGGATACGAAATTACCCAGCGGAACTCGCTGGACGCCTACCTTGACGCCGAAGCCATGCCCACGTATGACCTCATCGTGCAGACCGTGACCATGAGCACGATCACCGGCGCTCAGGAGAAAGCGCTTCTGGACACGATCGCCGCCGGAGCCGGTTTCGGCGGCTGGCACGGCGGGCAGGCGGACGCCTTCCGCAACAACACGAACTACCAGTATATGGTGGGCGGGCAGTGGGTGTCCCATCCAGGCGGGATCATCGACTACGAAGTGAATATCATCGACCATGACGACCCCATCACGGCCGGATTGAACGACTTCGCCATGCGCTCGGAGCAATATTACATGCACGTGGATCCGGGCAACCAGGTG
This sequence comes from uncultured Gemmatimonadota bacterium, assembly GCA_964655785.1. Taxonomy (GTDB): domain Bacteria; phylum JAAXHH01; class JAAXHH01; order JAAXHH01; family JAAXHH01; genus JAAXHH01. The sequence goes on along the minus strand of CAZZNP010000004.1, from coordinate 33,582 downwards.
CTCGCGACGACCACTTTCAGCGGAGATCACGACCCGTGGATCGATGGAACGGTGATGCCCGCCGCCTGGAAGCGTTCGTGGGGCGAGGGCAAGGTCTTCCACTGCACGCTGGGACACGTGGCAGCCGATTTCGACGTGCCGGAAGCACGGGAAATCGTCCGGCGGGGCCTGATATGGTGCACGCGTTGATTTTATTCTTTACTTTGTTGACCTAGATATATATATTATCGAAGCCAAACGGATGGTCAGGCTACTGATCAAACACCGCAACTTACTATATTTCAAGCACTTGCAGGAGGATTGTCATGGCGTTACGTTTAATGGACGAAGCCCCGGATTTCACAGCTGAAACCACCGAGGGAACGATTAGTTTCCACGAATGGCTCGGGGACGGCTGGGGCATTCTCTTTTCCCATCCCGCGGATTACACGCCGGTCTGCACCACGGAACTGGGCTACATGGCCAACATCGCCCACGAATTCGCCAAGCGGAATGTCAAGGTCCTCGCTATCAGCGTGGACCCCCTCGATTCCCATCGCGGCTGGATCAGCGACATCAACGAAACGCAGAACGCGAATGTGAGCTACCCGCTGATCGCGGACCCGGACCAGAAGGTCGCCGAGCTGTACGACATGATCCATCCGAATGCCAACGACAAGATGACCGTGCGTTCGGTTTTCGTCATCGGGCCGGACAAGAAAATCAAGCTCATGCTGACCTACCCCGCGTCCACGGGGCGGAATTTCGACGAAATCCTGCGTGTTGTGGATTCCCTGCAGCTGACGGCACACCACAAGGTCGCAACGCCGGTGAACTGGAACAGTGGCGAAGACTGCATCATCGTGCCGGCGGTAACGGACGAAGAAGCGGACCAGACCTACTCCGACATCCGCCGCGTGAAGCCCTACCTGCGCTACGTGAAGCAGCCCGGGGGCTGACCGGAGCCTTTTCATCCTTTTCATCCGCAAATCGTACCGATCAAGAGGGCGCCTGCCACGGCGCCCTTTTTTTGTGCCCTGAATCTTCGACGCATCCCTTTTACGTTTTCTTATTGACACGAGGACATACGTGGCGTAATATGATATCATAATAATATCATTTTGTTATAATCTTAAACGATTTGGAGAAGACATGATTAAAGAATTGCAACCTTTAGTTTTCGACGGCTGGAAGGCCCTGGTCGTACTGATCATCCTGTTCCCGGTTACGTTGGCCGTGTTGGATCTGTCCATCACCTTCAATCCACCTGTTCTGGAAACCGGGATGAGCGTCCGGGACATGCTCCTCCTGGTACTGGTTTTTCTGCCGGTCCTGGCCATCCTGCTTTTTTCGTTCAAGGGGTTCTTCACCCTGGAACCGAACGAAGCCAGCGTACTGACCTTGTTCGGCAAGTATACCGGGACGGCCAGGCACCAGGGCTTCTGGTGGGTGAATCCCCTGAACACCAAGAAGAAGGTTTCTCTCAGGGCGCGCAATTTCGACGGCGACAAGTTGAAAGTAAACGACAAGAACGGAAACCCGATCGAGATATCCGCCGTGATCGTCTGGCGCGTTGACGATACCGCCCAGGCCAGCTTCGATGTGGATGATTTCGTGGAATACGTGCAGGTGCAGTCGGAGTCGGCCATCCGGCACCTGGCCTCCAGATACACTTATGACCTGACGGAAGGCGAAACCGCCAGCCTGCGGTCGTCCATCGATGAAGTTTCAGAAGCCCTGGGAAAGAAGATTCAGGAACGCGTGACTGACGCGGGCGTTACTATCGCCGAAGCCCGGATCAACCACCTGGCTTACGCGCCTGAGATCGCGCAGGCCATGCTGCAGCGGCAGCAGGCTGACGCCATCATCGAGGCCCGGCAGAAGATCGTGGACGGTGCGGTCGGCATGGTCGAAATGGCCCTCGAGCGTTTGAAGGCACAGAACGTGGTCGACCTGGACGAGGAGCGCAAGGCCGCCATGGTGAGCAATCTGCTTGTCGTGCTGTGCGGCGAGTCGTCCACGCAGCCGGTCGTCAATGCGGGTTCCCTATACTGACAGGACGGGCGGGCTCGCAGCCTGACGGAGCCGGCGGTCTTCAGTATTCAGGGGCCTGCCGGACGCGCTGTGTTACGAAGGGCGGCATCGGCAATGCACGCTCGATTCCGCGGTAGAATCTCGAGTGACGGGATCGAACAGGAATTCGATTGACCTTTGTCAAGTGGTTGGTTACCTATCGTGCCAGACCAGAAGAAATCCCTCCTGCTGCGAATTAACACGACGCTTTGGAATGATCTAAACGCCTGGGCGCAGGATGAACTGCGCAGCATAAACGCGCAGATCGAGTACGTCCTCCGGGAGGAAGTCCGCAAGCGCAGGAAACGCAGGCGCCGCGTAGCGGATGTGGAGAAATAAGCAATGAAAGCGGAGACCGGCAGCAGGCTGGAACAGTTCGAAACCACGGGTTACGTGATCCTGAAGGGTTTCTATCCCGACCGAGTCGTGGAAGCGGCCCGGCGGGACGCCGAGGAACTCGTGGAACGATTCGCGCAACGATTGATGGCGGACGGGAAGATATCCCGTGACCATGCCGGATCGGCTTTCGAGACGCGCCTTGCCCGGATCTGCGAGGATGCGCCCGAAGAATCGCCTCACATCTTCCGCAAGGAGCTTCACCTTGCGGGCATGTACGACGTGTTCTTCTACCCGCCCCTTCTGGATATTGTGCAGGCCCTGCTGGGCGAAGAACTCAGGCTCTACCCCAATTATTCGATCCGCCCCAAGCTGCCCGGCCACGCCCCCACGCTCGTCCTCTGGCACCAGGACGGTGGATATACCTATCAAGTGCACCGCGACGGGAACCACAGCGCGGATACGGTGGATGCCCTTCGCATGGTCAACGTCTGGTCGCCGCTGGTGCCCGCACAGGAAGCCAACGGCTGCATGCAGTTCATTCCCGGCACGCACCTGATCGGCATGGCCCGGCACGAAGACCGGGAATTCTACCTTGAAATCACCCGGGAGGACCTGGAACCCTACGTGGACCAGGCCGTATCCATCGAACTGGACCCCGGAGACATCGTGCTCTTCCACAACATGCTCTATCACCAGGGACTGCCCAACCTATCCGATCAGGTCCGGTGGAGCATGGACTGGCGCTACCAGGACGCGCGTCAACCCACGTTGCGCAGCACGAAAGGGCATCTCGCCCGAAGCCACTTGCATCCCGACGAGGTGGTACGCGACGCCGGGGACTGGGTCCGCAGGTCATTTCAATAGAAGTTCCGCGTCCCGCGGACAGGATGGCATATTGCTCAATCTCACTGATACACGCCTCGTATTCCTCCGTGAACTCCGCGCTGCCCTTCGGGAGCGTTCCATCGTCATCAACGTCGTCCTGGTTCCCCTTTTCATGTATCCGGTCCTGTTGTGGCTGGTCTACACCGGACTGTCCTTCGTCATCGGCCAGACGGAGAACTTCACGGCGCGGGTGATGATCGCGGACGACGCGTCGGGAAGTACGGCGCTCGTCGAGAAAATCGAGAAAGCGGACCGCATGACGGTCATCTCCATAGAGGAGCCCCTCGATGCGATCCGTGACGGCGGGCTGGACCTCCTGGTCGAGCTCGGGCCCCGGGAAGGGGGATACGCGGACGACTTCGAGGTCAGGATTACCGGCGACTCGTCGAAGGACCGGAGCCGGATCGCCAGGGACCGGGTCGAAGACCTCGTAACCCGTCACCGCGCGGCCTACCTCGAAGGCGCGGGGAGGGAACGGGGCCTTTCCGGTTCGGCTTACCAGATGATCTGGATCGAACGGGAGAATGTATCCTCCAGCCGGGACATGGGTCGTTTCATCCTTGGGATGGCGGTCCCCATACTGGTCATCATCATGTTGATCGTTGGCGGCATGTATCCCGCCCTGGACTCGACGGCGGGCGAGCGGGAACGTTCCACCTGGGAGACCACGCTTACGGCCGCGACGGACCGCGTAAATGTCCTCGCGGGGAAATTCCTCTATGTGGCCGCCCTTTCGACGACGGCCGGCATGCTTAACTTTCTGGCCATGACCCTTTCCATGCGGACGCTCATGGCACCGCTGCTGGGAGACCGGATCCAGGACATGAGCTTCGCGATACCGTGGTCGGCCGTTCCGCTGATTATCCTGGTCACAATGCTCCTCGCGCTGTTCGTGTCGGCGTTCCTCATGGTCGTGGCCAGCTTCGCCCGGACATTCAAGGACGCGCAGTCCCTGGCGGGCCCCTTCGTCACCGTCATGGTCCTGGTACCAGCCGTCTTCATGCAGTTCCCCGGCCTGGAACTGACGACGTGGCTGGCCTGCGTGCCCATCATCAACGTCTGCCTGGTGTTCCGGGAGGCCCTCGGCGGCGTCTATCACTGGCCCCAGATCGGCCTGACCCTGGTGATGGAAGTCCTGTACATCTGGATCATCCTGCGGATCGCCACGGCGATCACGCGCTACGAAGACATCATGACCGGCAGTTACGAGGGCGGGCTGGCAGGTTTCCTGAAACACCGGCTGCTGCGCCGTCACCCCTGAAGAGGATGGCAACGTGAACGATCCCGTATATGTGAAGGACCTGACCAAAACCTATTACGATGAATCCCGCGGTCCCGTGCACGCCGTGCGGGGAATCGACTTCACCTGCATGCCCGGCGAGATATTCGGGTTGCTCGGCGCGAACGGCGCCGGCAAGACCACGACGCTGCGGATGCTCACGACGATTCTCAAACCCACGTCCGGCACGGCGAGCATCATGGGATTCGACGTGGCCGACGAACCCGTGGAGGTCCGCAGGCACGTCGGGTTCTATTCAGCCACCACCGCGCTGTATCCCCGGCTTTCCGCGCGTGAAACCATCGAGTTCTTTGCCCGGATCAACGGATACTCCCCGTCGCGGACGCCCGCCAGGGTCGATGAACTGATCGAGCGCTTCGGAATCGCGGACTATGCCCGCACCCGTATCGACAAACTCTCCAGCGGCATGAAGCAGAAGGTGGCGATCGCCCGGACCATAGCCCACGATCCGCCTATCCTGATCTTCGACGAGCCCACGGTCGGCCTCGATGTGCTCAACGCCCTGGAAATGCAGGCCATACTGACCGAACTGAAAGCCCAGGGCAAGACCATCGTGTTTTCCACCCACATCATGAGCGAGGCGGAAAAGCTCTGCGACCGGATCGCCATCATCCACGAGGGCAGGATCCTGGCCTCCGGCACCCTGGATGAGCTCCGCGAAAGGACCGGGGCGCACTACCTCGAAGACATCTTCGTCTCATTCATCAAAGAGGTCGAATGAACCACGCAACGATCGGACTGCTGTTCAGGCACGAAATGCGCATGCTCCTGCGGGACCGGCGGACGGTCATACTGAGCATTCTTCTTCCGCTCGCTGTTTTGCCGGCGATCCTCTTCGGCATGAAATTCGTGAGCGAAATGCGACAGGACAGGCTGGAGGCGACGACGTACCGATACGCCGTGGCCGGAGCCTACGCCGACTCGGTCCGGACGCTCATCGGCAGGGCTGAATTGCGTGCGGCGGACGAGGCCGGGGAAGGCCGGCAACCGATCTCATTCGTCGAGGTGGAAGCCGGCAGGCCCGATTCGAGCCTGGCCGCCGGAGAACTGGATTTCTACCTGGACGCCATAACCGGCGCGCAAGCCGATTCGCTCGACCTGGCCGCCGCGGCGGCAGACTCCTCGGATCGCGCGGCCGAACAGCCCGAAGACGCGTCCGGTGCGGAGGCCGCCGTGGCGCCCGACAGCGAGGATGAAGAAATCGACGACGTGACGGTGGCCGACGTGCGGTACCCGGGCGTACCCGTGGTCAAAGTCTACTTCCGCGCCAACCGGGACGAATCCAGGACGGGCAGCGCCGTGATGGTGAACCGCCTGGTGGACGCCAGGGATCAGGACCGCGCCGACGAGTTGCGCAGACTCGGCTTCGAGACGGACCCTGATGAGTCCATCAAACTTTCCAAGGTGGACGTGGCCACGCCGGAGCAGGCGGCGGGTTTCTACTTCGGCCGGTTTCTGCCGCTGCTGCTCATCTTCCTCACGCTTACCGGCGCGTCGGTGGCGGCCATGGACAGCGTCGCGGGAGAGAAAGAGCGCGGCTCGCTCGAGACCTTGCTTACCACGTCGGTCAGCCGGCTCGAAATCATTACCGCCAAGCAGTTGACGATCCTGTCCGTCGCCCTCTTCATCACCCTGGCACAGGCGGGCAACCTCTTCGTCTACCTCGGCCTCGGGTTGATCGAACTCCCCGCGGAACTGGAAATCGAAGTTTCCCCGGGCGCCGTGCTGGTGCTGTTCGCCCTCTTCGTCCCCGTCGCCGTCGTGGTTTCATCCCTGCTGCTTCTGGTATCCACTTATGCAAAGACTTACCGGGAGACCCAACTCTACATCCTGCCGGTCTTTCTCGGCCTCATGGCCCTTACGGCGGCGGGCCTGCTGCCGGCGGTATCCCTGCGCTCGCTGATCGCCGTCGTGCCCGTCGCAAACGTCAGCGTGGCCGTCCGGGAAATCATGGTCGCCCATTACGATATCCCCATGCTCCTGGTGACCTGCCTGTCCATGCTCATTACCGCATTCCTGCTGCTCAGGCTGTCGTCCCGCATGCTGGACATGGAAAGACTGATCACGGCGCAGGAGGCCGACGAGGCGGATCTAAAGGGAGGCGCCGCGCTGTTCCCCCGGCGCGTGCTCCTCTGGTTCGTGGGCATGTTTGCCCTGATCGTCATCGCACCGGCCAACGTGGATGCACTGACCCGGTTCGAGGGCCAATGGGCCTTCAACATGTTCGGTGTTTTCTTCCTGGGTTCGCTGATCATGATCCGTGTACACCGGCTCGACTGGCGCGAAGCCCTGGCGATCCGCCCGGTGCGTCCCCAGATCTGGCTGGCGGTGCTGCTCCTGGTGCCGTCTACGTTGCTGACCGGGATCTTCGTCGTGGAACTCTCCAGCGTATTCCTGCCCTTCCCCGAGGAAATGATCGAGAAATTCGCCAGCCAGCTCATTCCGGACGACTTCCCCATGTGGCAAATCCTGCTCATGATGGCCCTCACGCCGGGGATCGTGGAAGAAATGGCCTTCCGGGGCCTGCTGCTTCACGGACTTCACCGGCGGCTCAGACCGCTCATGCTCATCCTGGTTGTCGGCGTGATTTTCGGCCTGTACCACCAGGCCCTGTTCCGAATTATCCCGACGTCCTACCTGGGCATGGTGCTGACCACCGTGGCCGTCCTTTCCGGTTCGATATTCCCTTGCATCCTGCTCCATGCCGGCAACAACGCCTTCGCTTTCTTCCTCTACCGTTCAGGGCTCGAAATCGAAACCTGGCCGCCGGAACTGCTTCTGCTGAATGTACCGGTGTTCGTTTTCGCGATATATCTCCTGTACCGGTACCGGACCCCGTATCCGGGCCTGCTGTCCGTATGGAAGCGCCCGCCTCCCGGTCAGCCCGGGCATCGCTTATAGATATTGCCTCCGGCACGCGGCGGCCTTATATTCCACAGGTTCTGTAAGGTACTGTTGTGTATTTTCAGGTCCCCGTGCGCTCTTGCGTGATTTCGATTGCAGCTTCAACCCTTCCGTCCATGTCGCGATTCGCCGAACATCCATTCTTCCTGTTTCTCCGGGTCATGTTGAAAAACCCCGCGAGCGTATGCGCCCTTACGCCCAGTTCCCGGAGACTCGCCCGTGCGATGGCGAGCGGGCTCGAGATCGATCCCGACGAATCCGTCATGGAACTGGGTCCCGGCACGGGCGCGCTCACGGACCAGATCAGGCATATCATTCCTGGAGACGGCGGATACATCGGTATCGAGCTGGAACAGCGGTTCGTCCGCCTGCTGCGGGAACGCTTTCCCGACCTCCGCTTCGAGCACGATACGGTCACCCGGGCCTTCCAGTTGCACGCGGACTCGGGTACCCCGCCGGTCAAGGCCGTCATCTCCGGACTGCCCGTCTCCACTATGCCGGTCCCCGTTATCGATGAAATCATCGGCAATCTCGACCGGCTCCTGAAGCCAGGATCGGTTTTTCGCATGTTCCAGTATGTCCACGCCTACTATCTGCCCTCCGCGGTCCGGTTCAGGCGACGCATGGAACCGCTTTTCTCTCATTACCGGTGCGACGCTATCGTGCTCAGGAACCTGCCGCCGGCTTTCGTGCTGACCTGGGTCCGATGAAGCGTGCTTCGATATTTTAAAGTTAAACCGGCCGCAACTGTAAAATACAGTGACCCTTGCCCGCATCGGGCGCACGGGCCCCATGCCGACAAGGTGCGACCGGCCTGTTACCAGGCCATGTCAAGGTGGAATCCGCCGGACAAATGCGGATACGGGCGGGCCACCAAGTCGAATGTCTACGTCATTTCGAGGAAAGCGCGATCATGATTTCGATTTCGAAGGTAATCTCACGGGCGGCCGTACTTTCGATTCTCTTCGCCGCGGCCTCCACCTACGCCGACGCGCGGAACGGCTCTCACCCCGATGACGCGTCCGACCGAACCGACCCTTACGATGTCCCCATCCCGGCCGTGGAGGCTGCGCCGCGGACCGGGGACGTTTACATTGACGGGCGGTTGGACGAGGCGGCGTGGATGTCGGCCGTTCCCGCCTCCCGGTTCGTCCAGCGCGAACCCGTCGAAGGGGCCGATCCCGATGAGGCCACCGAAGTACGGGTGCTCTTCGACGCGGATGCCCTGTACATCGGCGCCCGAATGTACGACGATCACCCCGAGCACATAGGCAAGCAGCTCGTCCGGCGGGACGAGCGGGGCGCCTTCGACCTGTTCTCCGTATCCATCGATCCAAACAACGACAGACTAACCGGATATCAGTTCCGCGTCAGCGCCGCGGGCGTTCAGCGCGACGCCTACCTGTATGACGACGTGCGGCAGGACGACGCGTGGGACGCCGTGTGGGAATCGGCCGTGACGATCGACGACCAGGGCTGGGTCGCCGAGATGCGGATCCCCCTTTCCCAGATACGGTACGAAACGACAGACGCCGCCCAGTCGTGGGGCGTGAACTTCATGCGGCGGTGCCTGGCCACGAACGAAGTCATGGACTTCGCCCTTCAATCCCGGTTGCGGTACGGACGGGTCAGCGTCCTTGGCCGCCTGAACGGACTGGTACTACCGTCGGACGCCCGTCGCCTGGAGATCCGGCCCTATACCCTCGGCAGCGCGCGGACCGCGCAGGCCGAACAGGGTAATCCCTTCTTCGACGGATCCGATTTCAATGGGCGGGCGGGCCTCGACGTTCGGTACGGAATCGGTTCGTCCTACCACCTCGACATGACGATCAACCCCGACTTCGGGCAGGTGGAAGTGGATCCCGCCGTCGTCAACCTATCGGCCTTCGAGACGTTTTTCCGTGAACAACGGCCCTTTTTCGTCGAGGATGCCCAGGTTTTCGAGTTCGGCCTTTCGGGTCGGGACGAGATGTATTACAGCCGCAGGATCGGGCGTCAGCCGAGGGGCGGCACGCCGGACGACGCGGACTTCGCCGACATACCCACGGAGACCAGCATCCTTGGAGCGGCCAAGATTACTGGTAGGTCGCAGGGCGGCGTGTCCATCGGCGCCCTGGCGGCTGTGACCGGCAAGGAGACGGGGAAGGCCTATTCGACGTTGGACGACCGAACCAGGGATTTCACGGTCGAACCCCGTGCGGGGTTCGGCGTTTTACGGATTCGGCGGGACGTCCGGGACGGCGCAACGCAGTTCGGCGCGGTGGGATCGTTGATGCACCGGGCCCTTCCCGATGACGGCGCGTTCGACTACCTCACGTCGGAAGCCTTCAGCGCGGGGATGGACTTCGAGCACAACTGGGGGGGAACGCGTTCGCGGGACTGGGCCGTCTACGGTTACCTCGCCGGCAGCCGCGTCCAGGGAAGCACGGATGCGCTGATCCGGCTGCAGCGGTCCAGCAATCATTACTTCCAGCGTCCCGACGCCACACGATTCGCCGTAGATTCCACCGCCACGTCCATGAACGGGTACAACTGGCGGATGCAATTCGCGAAGCGCGACGGAAACCACTGGTCCGGATCGGTCTGGTTCGCCGAAGTCTCGCCCGGGTTCGAGGTTAACGACCTGGGATTCTCCCGTTCGAGCGAACGCCTCGACGGCGGCGCCCGGATCGAATATCAGAACATCACGCCGGGTCGCCTTTTTCGCAATTACGAGTTCAATTTCTTTACGTTCTACAACTTCCGGCACGAGGCCCTTGACGAACCCTTGTCCTGGTCGTCATGGCGAAACAACTACAAGAACGGCCGGTTCTTCGCGGGAGCCAATTTCGAATTCAACAACTACTGGGATATGTTCCTGGGCTCCAGTTTCAGCCCCACCCAGTTCAGCGACTCGAGGACCCGTGGCGGGCCGGTGATGGAGGATCCCGGTTCCTATTCCATCGATTTGGGATTCCGCTCCGACCGGAGGAAGCGGGTTTCCGTGGAGACGGAATTCGATTACGAGCGATTCCAGCGCGGCGGCTCGGAGTGGGATGCGGAACTCGAAGCCACGATTCGTCCTTCCCCCAACTGGGAGCTGCAAATCACGCCGAACTTCGGCTGGGAACGGAACGCGGCCCAGTACGTTACGCAGACCGACGCCCTGTTCTACGAGCCTACCTACGGCAGCCGTTACGTATTCTCGGACCTGCAACGGCGATCCTTTTCCCTCGAAACACGTTTGAACGTGGCTTTCTCGCCCTACCTGACGCTTCAGATGTATGCCCAGCCCCTGCTTTCCTCGGGCGATTACCTCAACTACAAGCAGTTGCTGCGAGGCAACAGCTTCGATTTCGACGTGCTGGACGAGGGCTCGCGTTCCTTCATCGACCCGTCCGACGGCTACCGGCACCTGGACTTCGACGGGGACGGGATGCCCGACATAAATTTCTCGGACCGGGATTTCAACATCCAGTCCCTGCGCATGAACGTCGTGTTGCGCTGGGAGTACCGCCCGGGTTCCCGGGTGTTCCTCGTATGGCAGCAGACCCGCAGCGAACGGGACGAAAACGGGACGCTCGACATCGGCAGAGACTTCGGCAACCTGTTCGGCGGTGAATCGGAGAACATCTTCATCGTCAAGTTCAACTACTGGTTCGGCGTGTGAGCATGGGCGGATTCGACGTGTGAGCATGGGCGGATTTGGCGCGTGAGCATGGGCGGATTCGGCGCGTGAGCATGGGCGGACAGCCGGTCCGCAGGCTTGAATGCAACTTGACAGCCGCGGGTCCGGACAGCCATATTGCATAGGGTAAGCGTGTCGGCGCAAGCGTGTCGGCGCAAGCGTGTCGGCGAAAGCGTGGAATCCGGTACGCTCCGGCTGGCCTCTATGCCCGGAACGGGATTAGCGGTCCCATGCGGCCGGCCTCCATTCATTGCACGGAATCAACCGTCAGTTGCAGCCGGGCCGATCAGACACACCGCAAAAGGACATCATCCAACACATGAAACCGATTCAGTCGACCATGCTGCTGCTCGTAACATTGAGCGCACTCGTCCTCTCCATCGGCTCCGTCGAGGGCCAGGCGGTCCGCACCGATTACATGGAGACCGAGCTGGTCGTGGAGACGACGTCCATCAAGCCGGGTCAGCCGTTTTGGGCCGGCCTGCGGATGAAGATGGACGAGCACTGGCACACCTACTGGCGCAACCCCGCCGATTCGGGCCTTCCCACCGAAATACACTGGACGCTGCCCGAAGGTTTCCAGGCCGGTGAGATCAACTGGCCCTATCCCCAGAAGATCGTGCTCGACATCCTGGCCAGTTACGGGTACGAAGGCGAGACGATGCTGCTCGTGGAGATCACGCCCCCGGCCGACCTTGAGCCCGGTAAGACGGCCGACATCGGCGCTTACGCATCCTGGCTGGTTTGCGAGGAGATCTGCCTGCCGGGTGAATCGGGATACCAGGTCACGTTGCCCGTTACAGACGACGCGCCCCAGGCCGACGAAAGATGGACGGATCTGTTCGCCAGCGTCCGGGAGAAACTACCTGTCCCGGTGCCCGGCTGGACGGTACATGCCGTAATCTCCGATTCCACAGTCGCGCTACACGCCGCTCCGCCTGAATGGTACCGCGGATCGCTTTCCAGCATCGAGTTCTATCCCTACACTGAAGACCTGATTGATTACGTATCGCCGCAGCGCCTGGAAAAAACCGAGACCGGATACCTGCTGACGATGCGCCGGTCGGCGTTCTACTCGGGCAGTCCCGATGAGATCACAGGCGTGCTGGTGTCCGCGGACGGCTGGCGCGGCGCGGGATCGGAACGGGCCCTGGCCGTGAATGCCGTCTATGCCGATGCGTTGCCGGCGGCCGTCTCCGTCATTGGTCCACCCGCTTCCGGCGACCTCGCGGCTGTATCCGGCCTCGCGGCCGCGGCGGGTTCCGTCGACCTGGTGTCCGGCCTGTGGCAGGCCCTGCTCTTCGCCCTCGTGGGCGGCCTGATCCTCAACCTGATGCCCTGCGTGCTCCCTGTACTGTCCATCAAAGTACTCGGGTTCATCCACCAGGCGGGCGACGACCCAGCAAAAGCCCGCCGGCACGGACTTGTTTTCACCGCGGGCGTACTGGTCTCCTTCCTCGCGCTGGCGGCCATACTGATCGCCCTGCGCGCGGGGGGAGAACAGCTGGGCTGGGGCTTCCAGCTTCAGTCACCTGTCTTTATCGTGATCCTGTCGGTCATCATCTTCATGTTCGGCCTGAGTCTCTTCGGCGTATTCGAGATCGGCACTTCGCTGGTCGGGATCGGGGGGAAGATGGATTCGGGCGGCGGACTCGGCGGTTCCTTCCTGAGTGGCGTACTGGCCACGGTCGTGGCTACGCCGTGCACCGCGCCTTTCATGGGCGTGGCACTGGGGTACGCCCTGACGCAGTCGGCGGCGGAGTCCCTGGCGATCTTCGGCTTCCTCGGCCTGGGTATGGCCCTGCCCTACCTGACCTTGTCTTCCGTTCCCGCCCTGCTGAAATACGTTCCGAAGCCCGGCGCATGGATGGAATCATTCAAGCAATTCATGGGGTTCCTGATGATGGCTACCGTCGTCTGGCTGCTCTGGGTGCTGAGCCTGCAGACGGACCCCAACCTGGTCGCCCTCGTGATGGTCCTGCTGGTCCTGGTCGCCATGGGAAGCTGGGTCCTCGGCCGCTGGGGAGGCATCGGCTCGGGCAGCCGTTCCAGGATGACGGCACGGGCCGTCGCCGCGTTGATCATCATCGCGAGCATGGCGACCGTGCTGAGCCAGGTACCGGCTCCCGCTGAAACGCAACGGACCGCCACCGCCGCTCCGAGCGGATCGGGGCTGGAATGGGCGCCTTTCTCGCCGCGGCTTATTGAAGACCTTCGGGCCTCGGGAAAGACGGTGTTCGTGGACTTCACCGCCGCCTGGTGCCTGAGTTGCCAGGTAAACAAACGCGTGGCGCTGAGCGACAGCCGCGTGGTGGAGCAGTTTGAGACCCTGGGCGTGGTCCCGGTCCAGGCCGACTGGACGTCCAGAGATCCCGAAATCACCCGGGCGCTTGCTGAATTCGGCCGCAACAGCGTCCCGTTGTACGTGCTGTATACGGGAGGGCCGGACTCCGAACCGGAGATCCTGCCCGAACTGCTCACGCCCGGCCTGGTACTCGATGCCCTTAAGAAGGCGGAATCGGGAAGCGCCGCGAGCGGGCCTAATGTCGGACTGATCGATTGACCATGCAGGCAATTTGTCCGTACTCGACTGAATTTTGTTATATTTGACGATATTTTAATAAACTCGACGAGGAATAGGAATCTGACGCGGAATCATAGTCTGACGCGGAATCAAAATCTGACGCGAATACACACGTTCAAAACCCAAGGAGGAGTCTCATGAAGAAGGTCCTGATACCCATTGCCGTGGTGGCCGCTGCCGCCGCGTTCCTGCTCGGTAATTACTCATCGCCGATGGCGGGCGGGGAAGCCCAGGTGGGGAACCCGGCCCCCGATTTCACGCTGACGGACACGAACGGCAACAGCGTGACGCTCTCGGACTACAGCGGCAAGTACGTCGTCCTGGAGTGGATCAACTACGACTGTCCCTTCGTGGCCAAGCATTACAACGCCAAGAACATGCAAAGCCTGCAAGACAAATACCGCGAACAGGGCGTAGTCTGGCTGGCCGTCAACTCGTCGGCCGAGGGCAAGCAGGGCCAGTTCTCGAACGACGAAATCCACGCGCGCCTGAAGAAACACGCGTCGACCGTGGACGCCTACCTGCTCGATGGAAACGGTGACGTAGGTCGGAAGTACGGCGCCACCCATACGCCGCACATGTACATCGTCAACCCCGAAGGCACCCTGATCTACATGGGCGCCATCGACAGCATCAACTCGGCGAACGTCGACGACATTCCCAAGGCCGATAACTATGTCGTCATGGCCCTGGATGCCGCTTTCGAGGGTAAGGACGTGCCGGTCGAGATGACCCGTGCGTACGGCTGTACGGTGAAGTACTAGGGGGCGGCTTTGAAACGGAAGAAATAAAAAGCAGGTGAGATAAGATATTGCCGCTTGATTGACGAAAACGGCAATGTCCTGATGAGCAGGGAGTTCTAAGGCAGATGTGCAAGACGTCGCCTCGACCGCCGATTTGACGGTCGAGGCGTCTGACTTTATGGCTCGGAAGGGACGAAATCAAGCGGGAGCTCAAGTCCGATATCGGGGAGTTGAAGGTGGATATCACGTCCGTCCGTCAGGAAGTCGCCGCCGTCCGTGAAGAATTGAAGGCCGAGACCAGGGAGGAAATCGCCCCTCTGCGATCGGAATTCGCCGCCATCCGTACGGAAATGCACGTCATCAACGGTCGCCTCGGACGCGTCGAGGGACTGCTGAGGACATCGGACGCCGGCTGATTTCAGCGTTACGTTCGCGGTGCGCCAGGCCACCTTCCATTCTTTTCCTGGGAAGCTGAACGGCCGTAATCAATCCGTTCTTCATACAGTGTGTATGTAGTCTTTGACTACGCCCCGCCGTTTTTTATATTCCTAACAAGTTGTGTTTCGTCCAGCGTCGTCGTAAGATGGGCATTCCCGTTTCGCGTCGATTGTATACCCGATAATGTTGCGCAAGCCGCCAGGAGACCGCCATGGCCATGTTCGGCGACCCCGAAGACTTCGCCATAATGAGCGAGCGCGAGAAGTACCTCTACGATCTCCAGGGCTTTCTCGTGGTGCGAAACCTGCTCTCCGCCGATGAGGTGAGGGCGCTGAACGACGCGCTCGACGCCAATCCGGACAGGAGGAGCGGACACGGACCGGGTGGCGCATTGGACAGTACGCCGCTGGCGGGACCGGAGACGCAGTACGTGCATTACGAAGGCATGCTGACCTGGGACAGGCCGTGGTGCCAGCCCTTCCGCGACCTGCTCGCCCACCCGAGGCTGATTCCCTATCTCAATACCATGATGGGACGGGGCTGGAAGCTGGATCACAACATCGACGTGCTCACTTCGGGCAACGGCGCCCAGGGCACGCCTTTCCACGGAAACAGCACCGGGATGTTCGCCGGGTCCACCTATTACATGTACGACGACGGCCGGATGCGCAGCGGACTGGTCGTCTGCCAGTTCTACCTGGCAGACGTGAATCCGGGCGATGGCGGGTTGACGGTGATTCCGGGCAGCCACAAGGCCAATTTTCCTATGCCAGGATACGTCCGCCACTACGAGGACCACCAGGAGATATTCCACCATATCACCGTGAAAGCCGGCGATCTGGTAATCTTCAATGAGGCGACGACCCATGGCGCCCTGCCGTGGAAGGGTAAGGGCGAGAGGCGCTGCGTGCTCCACCGTTACATCCCGAAATACATGCACTACGAAGGTGGCGTCTACGAAACGAGCATGCCCGAATGGACGCAAGAGCTCACCGAAGCCCAGCGCGCGGTGCTGGAACCCCCGTATATCTATAACCGTCCCCTGATCGAGGACGACGGCAAGTCGATCGCCCGTCCCCGCAGGGAGGGCATTTAGCACGGCGAACACACGAAGACCGACCGTCGGTCGAAGGGGATCAAAGCGCGGCCCGGAGATCCCGCC
>CAZZNP010000004.1:16406-17408 GCA_964655785.1 uncultured Gemmatimonadota bacterium | reverse complement strand
CAGGCGATCCCGACACTCGCCAGG
Source organism: uncultured Gemmatimonadota bacterium (assembly GCA_964655785.1). GTDB lineage: Bacteria > JAAXHH01 > JAAXHH01 > JAAXHH01 > JAAXHH01 > JAAXHH01. Next base: position 17,384 of record CAZZNP010000004.1, on the reverse strand, counting down.
CGATCCCGTTTTCCGCCAGACTATCGAAAGTGTAAATCGGCATGAGCCAGCCATCCACGTCCTTCGCCACGATGGAACCCCATGAAAAATACCTCTTCGACTTGCAGGGGTTCATCGTGGTGAAGCGCGCCCTCGCACCGGAACAGGTTTCGGCCCTGAACGCGGCTCTGGATGCCAATCACGACAAGCGGAAGGACGATACGGCCAGCAGCACGAGCGAAGCCCTGGAAGGCAAGCGGTACCGCGGGCTTTACAACGGCATGCTGACGTGGGATCGTCCGTGGTGCCTGCCTTTTCGCGAAGTGCTGGCCAACCCCCGGATCATCCCGTACCTGAACACCCTGTTGGGCCGGGGATGGAAGATGGATCACAGTCCCTTCATTTTCACGTCGAGCGCGGGCACCGAGGGTCTGCGGCTCCATGGTTACGGACAGGCCGAATTCAACGGATCCAGGTTCTACCGCTACCAGAACGGCTCGATGCGTTGCGGACTGATCAACTGCCAGTACCAGTTGAACGACGTGAACCCGGGCGACGGGGGCCTTTGCATCATCCCGGGCAGCCACAAGGCCAACTTCACCTTGCCCGACGACATATCCCGCTACGAAGGCGACCGGCAGATCGTCCGCCACCTGCCCTTGAATGCCGGCGACCTGGTGATTTTCAACGAGTCGACGACCCACGGCACACTGCCCTGGCAGGGCAAGGGCGAACGGCGGTCCCTCTTCTACCGGTACACCCCCAAATACATGCACTACACCGGCGGCGTGTACGAAACCGGCTTGCCGGAGTGGACGAATGAACTGACCGAAGCCCAGCGGGCCGTCCTCGAGCCACCCTATGTCTATCACCGGCCGTTGCTCGATGACGACGGGAAGACGCTGTCGGCCCCGCGGCGCGAAGGAGAGTGAAGGCGTCTCGGTGACGGGAAGACGCTGTCGGCCCCGCGGCGCGAAGGAGAGTGAAGGCGTCTCGGTG
>CAZZNP010000004.1:0-16306 GCA_964655785.1 uncultured Gemmatimonadota bacterium | reverse complement strand
ACGGGAAGACGCTGTCGGCCCCGCGGCGCGAAGGAGAGTGAAAGACCGGACGCGGCATCGGACCGCTGTTACGTTGCCAAGGCCCCGGGTAAGACGCCCGGGCGAAGGAGTATACATGACTGGAAACGAAGCCATTGCGAAGATCCTGAAGGCCGAGGGACTGGACTGGTTCAGCTGCTTTCCCCATCACCCGCTCATCGACGCCTGCGCGGTCGAGGGCATGCGACCCATTCTCTGCCGCCAGGAACGGGCGGGGGTCAATATCGCCGATGGATTCAGCCGGATCCGGAACGGGAATACCATCGGGGTCTTCATGATGCAGATGGGTCCAGGCGCGGAAAACGCCTTCGGCGGCGTCGCGCAGGCTTACGCGGACTCCGTGCCCATTCTGCTGCTTCCGGGAGGTCCGCCCCGATCCCGTTCCGGCACCGGTCTCGCCTTCGAATCCGTCGAAAACTATCGGGGCATCACCAAGTGGGTATCGAACATCAACTCGGCGGACCGGATACCGGAGATGATGGGACGGGCGTACAGCCTGCTGAAACAGGGCAAGCCCGGGCCGGTCATGCTGGAAATCCCCGGGGACGTAGGTGAGGAGGAGATCGCGGACGAAGCCTTCAGCTACACGCCGGTAAAGCCTTTCAAGAGCGGCGCCGCACCCGAGGACGTGCGGGATCTGGTGTTGGCCCTGCTCAAATCGGAATGCCCGGTCATCAGCGCCGGACAGGGCGTGCTGTACGCCGAGGCTACAGACGCACTGATCGAGTTCGCCGAGTGGACGAAGACCCCTGTCATGACCACGCTGGCCGGCAAGAGCGCCTTCCCGGAGACCCATCCCCTGTCCCTGGGCACGGGCGCCGCTTCCCATTCCCTCATGGTGGCCGAATACCTGAAGAAAACCGATTTCTTCTTCGGCATCGGCACGAGCATGACTTCCGGGTTCAAGTCGGACGTGCCGGCCGGCGCGGCCCTCGCCCAGTGCGTCGTGAGCCATGGGGACCTGAACAGGGAACACCGTGTCGATTACGGGGCGGTGGGCGATGCGCGGGTGGTCCTGCGGCAGATGGTCGAGGAAGCGAAGCGCCAGCTCGACGGAAGGCCGCGGGACGACGAACGGGGACTCATCGAAGACATCGCCCGGCTGAAGCGCGCCTGGCTGGCCGAGTGGGAACCGGCATTCCGGTCGGAAGAGGTGCCCCTGAGCCCCTACCGGGTGTTCCGGGAGATCGCCGGGGCGGTGGACACGACCCGCACGATCATCACCCACGATTCGGGGTATCCGAGGGAGCAGCTCGCGCCTTTCTGGGAGACGGTGACCCCCAGGGGATACATCGGATGGGGCGCGTCGACCCAACTGGGATATGGACTCGGACTGGCCATCGGCGCTAAGATCGCCGACCCGGACAGGCAGGTCGTAAACGTCATGGGCGACGCCGCCTTCGGCATGGCGGGACTGGACGTGGAGACCGCCGTGCGGTCGGAGATCCCGATCATCACGGTGGTACTGAACAACGGCGTCATGACCCATTACGATCACCACATGGCCTACGCGTCGGAGCGGTGGGGCAGCAACCGGCTGGGCGGGGATTACGCCGCTGTCGGCGCCGGCCTGGGTGCCTACGCGGAAAAGGTAACCGCCCCCGATCAGATCGCACCGGCCATCCGAAGGGCCGTCGAGGCCAATCGGGAGGGCCGGCCGGCCGTCATCGAAACGATCACCAAGGTGGAAGAGCACACGTCGAGGTACTGAGCGCCATGGCCAGGGTTTTGATCGGAGCCTGTTTCCAGGAAACCAACGATTTCCACCCGAACGATACGGTGTACGGAGACTTCAACATCTCGCGGGGCGACGAGATGCTGGATGACCCGGTCGGCGTGATCAACGGAGCGGTCGATACCCTTTCATCCCGCAAGGGCGTGGAAATCGTGCCCACCTACAGCGCGGCCATGGGGGCGGGAGGTACGATCACGCGGGCGTGCTTCGAGCGCACCGCGTCGGAATTGCTCGACGCTATCGACAGCCAGAAAGCCGGGGCCGACGGCGTATACCTGAACCTCCACGGCGCCATGGCGTCGGAGAACGAGAAAGACCCGGAAGGCTACATCCTGCAGGAGGTGCGCCGAATCGTCGGCCCCAATGTGCCCGTCGTCGCCTCCTTCGACATGCATGGGACGATCACCCGCCGCATGCTGTCGCACCTGGACGGCTGCAGCATCCTGCATACCTATCCGCACATCGACTGGTACGAGACCGGCGCGCGCGCCGCCGGGGTGCTGCTGCGCATCCTGGACGGAGCCCGGCCCGTGATCGCCAGCGTATACACGCCCACCATGGTCCGGGGGGACGAGCTCAAGACCGCCACCGGCGTGCACGGGACGTTCATCCGCTACCTGGAACGCCTTGAAGAGCGGGATGACGTACTCGCGGGGGGCATCATGCTGGGCCACCCGCCGACGGACTGTCCCGAGCAGGGATCCCGCGTCGTCGTGATTACGGACGGGAACCGGGACCTGGCCGCAAAGGAAGCGCTGCATATCGGACGGAGCTTCTGGAACATGCGTTCTCACATGCAGTGCGTGCTGCACAGTGTGGTGGAGGGCATCCGGATCGCCGCGGAGGCGAAGGGAACGGTCGTTTTCGCCGACGCGGCCGACGCCACGAGCTCGGGCGCACCGGGCACGAGCAACACCATCCTGAAGGGATTCCTCGAAAGCGATTACCGGGGGAGCGTGCTGTTCCCCATCCGGGACGACCCCGCCGTCTCGGCCGCCATGGAAGCGGGGGTCGGGCAGACCATCACCGTTCCCCTGGGCGGCACGCGGGATCCCCGCTTCACCCCGGTGGAAGTCACCGCCACAGTCGAGGTGCTGGGCCGGAGGAATGACACACCCATCGCGGTACTGAAATGCCGCAACGTCACGATCTTCGCCGCGGCATCAGGTCCCCTGCTGTGCGATCGGTGGATGTTCCCCGCCTTCGGCCAGGACCCGAAACGCTTCGACGTCGTGGTCAAGAAACTGCCCCACACGCCGGACGAGTGGTATGACGACTGGGCCGAGCGGACCATTACCATCGATTCACCCGGCGCCGCGAGTCCGAACATCCCCACGCTCGGTCACCGGTTCGTCACCCGGCCCATCTATCCCCTCGACCCCGATATGACCTTCACGCCCGAAGTGGAGGTGTACGAATAAAGGCGCACCACGGCCAATCGGCGACGGGAGGTTGCCCATTCGTCCCGGTACCTTTCCCGGTACCTTTTCCGGTACCTTTACCGGCCGCACCTTTACCGGTACCGGCGTCACCTTTTCCGGCCGCACCTTTTTCGGCCGCACCTTTACCGGTACCGGCGTCACCCGCGAGGACGGCATGAACCGTCACGTCACCAGCGGCCGCTGGGGCCTGGTACCGGCGTCACCCGCGAGGTCGGCATGAACCGGCACGTCACCAGCGGCCGCTGGGGCCTGGGACTGGCGCTGAGCCTGTTCACGATCTTCGTGTGGGGCGGTCTGCCCATCGTCCTGAAAATCATGCTGATCAGCCTGGACGCCTTCACGATGACGTGGTACCGGTTCGTCGTCGCGGCCGTTCTGATGGCGGTGATCGTGCACCGGCAAGGCCATTTCCCCCTGGTCCGTCAACTGAAGGGCGGTTATGCGCTGGTCTTCCTCGCGGCCGTCCTGGGCTTCAGTTGCGCGTACGTTTTTTATCCCCAGAGCCTGCAGTACATTTCGCCCAGTGCCGCCCAGGTCGTCAACCAGATCTCGCTGCTGTTCCTCCTGCTTGGCGCCATGCTGATTTTTCGAGAAAGAATGACGCTCATTCAGGTATTCGGACTCATGCTGCTTACGGGCGGCATCGTCCTGTTCTTCAACGAACAGATGTCGGAGCTCTGGTCCGGGGACAGCGCCATGATACCGGGCATCCTCTGGGTAACCGTCGCGGCGCTGGCGCTTTCGACGTACACCCTGACCCAGAAGCAACTGCTGCAGATTCTACCCACTTCCGTTATCCTGTTACTGATCTATTCGGCCGGGGCAATCCTGATTCTTCCTTTCGTTCAGTTCGACGCGCTGCTGGCGCAGGACAAGAGCCAGATGATCCTGCTGAACGTATCGGCGGTGATTTCACTCGTGGCATTCGTAACCCTGGTGGAGTCCCTCAAACATCTGGAGGTTTTCCGGGTGAGTATGGTCCTGTCGGTCGCGCCCCTGGTCACCGTCGTAGACATGATGATCGCCGCGCCGCTCGTACCCGGACTGCTCCAACCGGAGAACCTGAACTTCCTCAGCGTATCCGGTGCCGTGCTCGTCGTCGTCGGGTCCATACTTGGCAACCTGCGCCGGGCCGCGAAGCCCGGTGAGCGCTGACGCGATCATGCTCAACGTGGGTACCCTGAAGCCCCGTTCGATGGAGTTCAGCACGGAGGTTGGCATGGAGTGCAACGACATATGAAACCACTTGTGGTCATGGGTTTACGAACCCTGGCGCACCTGGACGCGAAAGAAACCATGTACGAACAGATCGACCGGAACGCCATCCATGCGGAGGGGCGGTTTCCCGAGGAGCACCTCGAAATGATTTCATCGGGAGGATTCGCCCTCGGCATTCTCTCCAGTCACAGCGTACCGCGCATCGAGCGGGTGATCGATCACCTGGGGTGGTCCCGCCTGTTCCCGTCGGATCACCTGATCTCTTCGGATCCGCTGGACCGGAAGGAAGCCTCGAACTGGGAAGAATGGAGAATGACCTACCAAACGCGCGGACTTGCGCTCCACACGGTGGTCGATATCGGCGAAGTCCTGGTGCGGAACCTTGCCCGCTCCGACGTATTCGAGGATGTCTGCAAATATTTCGTCACAGAGGACGCAAACGTCAGTATTGACGGGGCGACCCGCATCACGTCCCTGGACGAGACGCGGGTGTATCTACTGGCGTCCAAAGGATCGCGGGACCGCTGACGAAGACCGAAAGTGCGGCAGCGCTGCGGCCTGGCAGACGCTGCGAGACCGCTGACAAAGGTTGGAAGTACGGCAGCGCTGCGGCCTGGCAGACGCTGCGGGGATCCCGGATTCCTGGCAGGCTTCACCTGATTCTACTGGGCCCCAGGCTTTGCTCTGGCGTTCAGAAACTCCAGTACCAGGTGGGTCATGGCGCGCATGCCCACCGTCACGGATTCACTGTCCGCCGTCATGGTCGGGGTATGGAGGCCGCCGGATGGCTGGCCGGGTTTCGTCACGCCCAGTCTATAGAAGAACCCTGGAATCTCGTTGGAGAAATAGGCGAAGTCCTCGCCGCCCATGGTCGGGGGCAGTTCCAGCACCTCGTCCACGCCGGGCGCTGCGGCCAGGTAACCGGACATTTCGCGGGAGAGCGTGGGATCGTTGATCACCGATGGCGTACCACGGTCGTAATTCAGTTCGAAGGACCCGCCGTAGGCGCCGGTGATGCCTTCCAGGATGGTCTTCATCCGGCTTTCCACCCGGTCCCGGACCTCGGGGTTGTAGGTGCGCACCGTCCCTTCGAGATGGACTTCCCGGGGGATGATGTTGAAGCGCTCCCCGCCGCGGAAGATACCCACCGTGATCACGCTGGGTTCCAGGGGCGACAGGTTGCGGGACCTGATCGTCTGCACGGCGAGGACGATTTCGGACGCCATGACGACCGGATCGATGCCCTCCTCGGGACGGGCGCCATGGGCCTGCTTGCCCCGGACCTTGATGATGAAATGGTCCACCGCGGCCATGGCCGGCCCGATGGTATATCCGACGGTGCCCACCTCGAGGGAAGGCAGCGCGTGGAGACCGAAGATGGCCTCGGGCGCTGGGTTCTCGAGCACCTTCTCGCGCACCATCAGGTCCGCACCGCCCTCCTCGCCCGGCGGCGGTCCTTCTTCCGCGGGCTGGAAGATGAACTTGACAGTGCCGGGCAGATCGGCCTTCATGTCAGCCAGCACGGACGCGACGCCCATTTGTACGGCGGTGTGCACGTCATGGCCGCAGGCGTGCATGACCCCCACTTCCTTGCCGAGATAGGTCGTCCGAACGGTCGACCTGAAGGGCAGAACCGTCTCCTCCGTCACGGGCAGGGCGTCCATGTCCGCCCGAATGGCCACAACCGGGCCCGGACGGCCGCCTTTCAGTACGCCGACCACGCCCGTATGGGCGACACCGGTCTGTATCTCGATGCCCAGCGCGGCGAGGTGATCCGCCACCAGTTCCGCCGTCTTGAACTCCCGATTGCTCAGTTCCGGATTCTTGTGGATATGCTCGCGCAAGCGGATGGCATCCGCCCGGTGCTTGTCCACGAGCGCGGGCAAGTTATCCTGCTGGGCGACCGCGTTCCCCGTCACGTCGAGGACAACCAGGCCGAATGCCATGGCCGCAATGGACTTCAGCGCCCGTGTTATTCTGTTTCGCATACATTGCTCCTGTCTTTCTACCGCTCCCATGGAAAAGCGAAGGACGGCCGATTGGCGTAGCGGTCCATGGCCACGCGCAGCCTGCTCCCGCAACCAGGTTCGAGCGTCACCGTAAAGCTGGCGTTGTCGACCGGGGTCGATCCGCTTTCGTCCTCCACTGCCAGGATCTGGTGTTCGCCGTATGCTCCTCCCTGAACGGTCACGGTGCGGGCGGACACCTGGTTGGTATTCACCAGCGTGACTACGGCGCTATCGTCATGGAGTTCTTCCACGAGGGCGGCCACGTCCTCGGGCATGCCGGGACGCACGCGCGCGGGATCGAAGTAACGGAACCGGCAGTGCAGGGGATGGCCGAAGTGCTGCGTGGGCATGCCGCCGAGCATGAGCCGGATCAGGGCGTCCACCTCCGCGGGATTCGTACCATTCATGTCGTCCGACAGGCGCGTATCCGGCGTGGACCGGTCGTTCCGCAGCCGCTCCATCTTCGATCGAACGGTCGAAATGTCCTCCTGCAGGGCCTCCTCCGGGTAGTCCGGGTTCTGCCCCTCCAGGTAAGCGATCCATCCTTCCATGGGCAGCCGCTCCAGGTCGCTGCGGTCCATGGACCAGTAATAGACGTGCTCCGCTCCGACGGAGAAGGGTTCGGGCTGGTAGTCGTACCAGCCGTCGTCGCCGTGCATGCGGGGATAGAGCGTCCTGCCGTTCTCGACCTTGCTGTTGGCGTTGACCGCGTCGATCACGCCGCGCCAGGTGTCCACGTACTTCTGGTCGCCCGTCAGCAGCAGTCCGTTGCCAAAACTCCAGTGGACCCGGATCAGGAAGTAGGGCCGGTGCGCCGTTTCGCCGGTCTGGGGCACGATCGTCGAGAATCCCCACCCGTACGCGCCGCCGTACCATCTACCGCCGCACTCCCCGCCGATACTCCCGTCCAGCCCGATATTGGAGGGTGTGATGCCATTGTTCTTTTCGGTCCGCTCCACCCAGGCGTCCAGATAGTCCTTCGTCCACTTGCCGTAGGTCTCGTCTCCGTCGATCATGTAGGCGTTCAGCGTCATCGTGGTCACGCCCATGTTCAACGGATGATCGCCGGCCACGTCGTTGTAATCCTTGAAATGGGCGACCATCTCTTCGTAGTTCCGCTCCCCGTGCCCGAGCCTGAAACGGCCCTCGACCTCGATGGAATCGCCTGCCCAGTCGAGGCCCGTGGCCTTGCGCAGCATCGATCCCCGGCTGCCGTTGAACATGCTCTTGATTACGCGGTGTTCGGGGATGTAGTTGTCCGCGATCGGATCTTCGCCCATGTAGAATCCGCAGAAACGACGGGTGCGGTCGATGAACTTCTTGTCCTTCGGATCGCACAGTCCCTGGAGGAAAAAAGCGGTGAAGCCCTCCCCGTTGTGCATCCAGTCGAACATCGTGGGGAATTCCTTGAAATACATGCCGTCCCGGGCGAATTCGACTTCAGTGGTCTTCGCCTCCGAGTACTGCAGCAGGTGTCCGTCCCAGGCCTTCTTGTACAGGTCGTATACGCGCTGCGACGCGCCGATCGCATAAAGTTCCGGCCAGTTCGCGAAGTTCTCCGCCGCGTCGTCCGGACCGTCGTCGCCGCCCCAGCGCGGGACGCACAACAGGTATCCGCGCTCATCGAAGTACTGGTCGTAGAAGGCTTCCACGGCCTCTTCCTGCTGCTTGATCAGGTTCAGTTCGAGCAACGCCCACGATGGAGGCGGCATGGGCGTAGAGACTCGCACGGAACGCCTCCCTGTTGAGACGGCCGACATAAGACGGATCCTTTCTTTTTCTAAAAGTGGCAACGATGGAGAATGGAGATTCTTCAGCGGCAATGATCCCGGCCATGCAGCCGGTTGATCAGGAAGTCAGTCCGCGGCCGTGCCGCTTGCTGCGCTCGGCGCTCTCCCGTATGAAAGCGAGCAGGTATTTGACTTCATCGGTCTGTTCCACTTGGCCTTCCAGTGCCTCCACCGCCTGGGAAACATTGAGTGAGGACCGGTGGAGCAGACGATAGGCCTGTTTGAGCACATGGATTGCTTCGTCCGAGAACCCGCTGCGTTTCAGACCGATGGTGTTGAGCGAAACAGGTTTCAGCGGATCATGGCCGTACTTGAGATAGGGACAGATATCCTTGGTAACCATGCCGCCCCCGCTGATGAAGGCGTTGCGGCCGATTCGGACGAACTGGTGGACCGCGACGAGTCCGCCGGTTATGGCGAAATCCTCGATTTCCACGTGGCCGCCAAGTTGGGTTCCGTTGGCGAGTATTACCCGGTTGCCGATCACGCAGTCGTGGGCGACGTGCACGTAGGCCATGACCAGTGTATCGCTACCGATCACCGTCTTCCCCAGGGCGCTGGTCCCGCGGTTCAACGTGGTGAATTCGCGGATGGAAGTCCGATCGCCGATCTCAAGGACGGACTGCTCGCCGATGAATTTCTGGTCCTGGGGTATCGATCCTACCACGGCTCCGTGATAGATCTGGCACTCGGCGCCGATCCGGGTATGGGCGCCGATCATCGCGCTGGACGCGATCTGCGTCCCCGCGCCTATGGTCACGTTGGGTTCCACGATCGTGTAGGGACCTATGCTGCACCCGCCTCCGATTTCCGCGTCGGGATGCACGATGGCCGTGGGATGTATCTGGACTTCGGCGGTGATGTCCGTCACTGTGGAGTCTCCTGGTCAGCCTGGTCAGCCTGGTCAGCCTGGTCAGCCTGGTCAGCATGGTCCGCCCGGTCAGCCTGGTCTGCCTGGTCTGCATGGGCCGCATGGTCTGCATGGGCAGCATGGTCCGCCCGTTCGGCTTGCATGGCCTGCCTGGCCCGTTTAGCCCGCATGGTCCGCCCGTTCGGCTTGCATGGCCTGCCTGGCCCGTTTAGCCCGCATGGTCTGCCCGATCCGTGACCATTGCCATGAGCGTGGCTTCGGCGACAAGCTCATCGTTCACGTAAGCCTTGCCTTCCATCTTGCAGGCGTGCATGCGCATACGGACCAATTCCAGCTCAAAGCGTATCTGGTCCCCGGGTTTTACCAGTCTTCGAAACCGGGCGTGGTCGATGCCCATGAAATAGGCCATCTTGCTTTTCGGCTCATCGATCGTATTGAGCAGCAGCAGGCCGCCCGCCTGCGCCATGGCCTCCACGATGAGGACACCCGGCATGACGGGATGGCCGGGGAAGTGGCCCGCGAAAAACGGCTCGTTGATGGTCACGTTCTTCAGAGCCGTTACCCGTTTCCCGGGTTCCATGTGGATCACCCGGTCGATGAGCAGAAAGGGATATCGATGGGGAAGGATGCGTTGGATGTCCTCGATATCCAGGACTGCCTCGGGCGCCGGCGCGGCCGAATCCTCATTTTCGGTTTCCTGTTTCTTCTTCACGCACGCGCCGCGTATCCTTCGCACGAGTTCAACGTTGGCGGAATGGGAGGACCGCGCTCCGAACACCTGCGCCCTGAGCGGCGCACCCAGAAGGGCCAGGTCGCCGATCAGGTCGAGGGCCTTGTGCCGGCAGGGTTCGTTGTCGAATCTCAGCGGCTGTGCGCCCACGATCCCGTTCTCGCCGATCACCACCCTGTCCTCCACGCCGAACAGGTCCTTCAACTCGTCCAGCTCCGCATCGGTCAGGTCCAGGTCCGCGATGACCACCGCGCTTTCCAGGCTGCCTCCCTTGATCAGCCCTCTTTCGCGCAGGACCTTGACGTCGCTGAGGAAGGTCCAGGTTCGCGCCGGCGCGAACTCGGTGACGAACTCGTCTTCCAGTGAATAGAGCACCGTGTGCTGGCTGGCGAGATTGGATTTCTGGTAGTCGACCATGTACGTGAGATGGAAATCGTCGGAGGGCATGACGACGAGTTCTTTCAACAGGCCGTTCTCACGCTCCGAGTAGAGCACGGGATTGTCCAGCTCCAGGTATTCGCGGGGTGCGTCCTGTTCGGCGATTCCCGCCCGGACCAGCGCGTTCACGAAGGGCATGGCGCTGCCGTCGCATATCGGCGGCTCGTCGCCGTCCAGCTCGATCCGGATATTGTCCAGGCCCAGGCCGGCGACGGCGGCCAGGACGTGTTCCACGGTGTGAATCCGTACGCCGTCACGGGCCAGGTTCGTCCCCCTGGTCGTATCGACTACGAAATCGATATCCGCCGGGATCTCCGGTCGGTCGGGATGGTCGACGCGAACAAACCGGATCCCGTCGTTGACGTTACCCGGCTTGAAAGTCAGCGTCGCCCGTCCCCCGGTATGCAAGCCGATACCCTCGACGGACGCGGCTGATTTGATGGTACGCTGGTTTTTTTGCATGGACTGGTGCTTTTCCGTTACTTCGTGTTTTCTTTGTCCCGCGCCTGGCTTTCGAGCGTCTCGTCCCGCGCCTGGCTTTCGAGCGTCCTGACCCGCGTCTCCAGGGTCTGGATCTGTTGCAACAGTTCGGGCAGGCGCTTTATGGCCGCCTCGATTCTCCTGGCCTGGTTGTGCGGACGTGCCGGGTAACCCGACACTGTCGATCCGGCGGGGATGGACTTGGTCACGCCTGCCTGGCCGCCGATCCTGGAACCGGCGCCGACGTGGATGTGATCCGAGAGTCCGGCCTGACCGCCGATGAGCGTCCCCGATTCAACCACAGTGCTTCCCGCGATGCCCACCTGTGCGCATATCGTGACGTGGTCGCCGATCATGACGTTGTGGCCGATCTGAACCAGATTGTCGATTTTGGTACCGCGGCCGATGCGCGTCATGCCCATGGTCGCGCGATCGATGGTTGAATTCGCGCCGATCTCCACCTCGTCCCCGATTTCGACGCCGCCAACCTGCGGGATCTTCCTGGCCCCGCCGCCACCCTGGAAATAGCCAAAGCCATCGCTCCCGATCACGGTGCCGCCATGGACGATTACGCCTTCGCCCAGAGATACGCGGTCGTAGAGCGTCGCGTTGGCGAAAATCCACGTGCCGGCGCCGATCCTGCACCGCGCGCCGACCGACACGTTCGTGCCGATACAGGCGCCGCGCTCCACCGTGGTGTGCGGACCGATCGACACGTGGGGGCCGACGGACGCTTCTTCATCCACTTCCGCCGAAGGGTGGATGCTGGCCGTCGGATGGATCCCGCTTTCCGCGGGACGGTGTCCGACGAAGTAGGTCGTCAGCAGGGTCGCCAGAGCGACCTCCGGAGAGGCTACGCGTATGATGGGAACCGGCGCGCGATCGATTTCGCGCGAGACGATGACCGCCGTGGCCCCCGTCGACTCCAGACGCCGGATCTGCCGGGCGTTGATCAGGACGGAGATCGCGCCTTCGCCGGCCTCGTCGATCGGCGCCACGCTTTCGATGATGCACGACCCGTCACCGACCAGCTCGCCCTCCACCTGCGTAGCGATATCTGCCAGCTTCTGTCGCATATGTGGTTAATTGGCTTCCTTTTGCAGTTCCTCAAGGACTTGCTCCGTGAGGTCCCGCGCTCTCAACGGGTCCACGTAAATAAGCGACCCGGCATCGAAGATATAGGTATAGTTTTCCGCCTTGGCCAGGGTCTGCACCACGTTGAAAATGGATTCCTGCAGGGGCCTGGTCAGTTCCACTTCCTGTTGCGCAAGCTGCATTTGAGACGTCTGGGCAAACTGCATGAGCTCCTGCTCCTTCTGCAGGATATTCTGCTCGTCCTGCTGGCGCCTGGCCGCGGTCAGCATGGTCTTGCGGGCTTCGTACTGCTGCTTCAGCATTTCGACTTCCTGCTGCCGGTTCCGGACCTGTTCCTGCATGTCCGTCGCTACCTTCTCGAATGCCTGCTCGGCGTCCCTGAACCCCTGGTACGACTGGCGCAGGCGCTCCATGTCCAGATAGCCGATCTTCAGTTCCTGGCCCTGGGCCATGGCAGGCAGCAGCAAGACGGCGGCGAGAACGGCCGCCGTGCGAATCATCCCTTTCCTCGAAACCATTATATCCTCCTCGAATGCCGGATCCCTCCGGTAGTAATCCGGACGAACCGATCAGAAAACCTGGCCAAGCTGGAAATGCGTATGCCAGCCGCTTCTATCCTTCTGCAGGGCCTGTATCGGATCCGATGGTTTGTCGAATCCGTAGCCGACGTCGAAACCCAACAGTCCCACCAGGGGCATGATCACGCGAATGCCGAACCCCGCCGATTTCTTCATATTTCCCGGCATCAGACTGGCGTCCGTCAGCTTCGCCCATGCATTGCCGGCCTCGACGAACGCGACGGCATAGACCGGCTGTTGAGACGTGAGCTGGTCGATGATCGGAATCTGGTACTCCAGGGTCAGGATGCTCATCGCCCGTCCGCCGTCCCGGCTGCTCGTTCCGTCTCCCAGCTCCGTGTAGGGGCCGACGGAGTTATTGCCATACCCGCGGATCATGCCGTCGAAACTGACCCCTCCCGGAAAGAACCGGTCGAAAAACGGGACCTCTCGGTCGTTGAACGGGTTCACGGCCAGGGCATACCTTCCCCTGAGCGATATGGACGTTCCTTTGAAAAGAGGCACGTAGAAATTGGATTCCAGGTTCTGCTTGAAGAATTTGACGTCGCCTCCGACCCCCGCTACGGAGCTGCGGGACATATGGCGCATTCCGCTCGTGGCAAACTGGGGGAAATCGCGGCTGTCGCGCGTAACGGAGAAGGATACCTGGCTGGTCAGTCCGCTGTTGGATTCGTGGGACTCGCGCTGGCGGATATTTGCGTTAATGGCCGATATCTGCGGTTCCGTCAGGGTGGTATCTTCCAGCGCCGCCGCATAGTATCGCTCGCTGAAACCGTCGTACTTCAGGTCGAAAAACCGATAGGCCCCGTTGATGCGCCAGTACGTGCCGCGGAAGCGGCGCCCCAGGGACAGCCCGAAACCCTTCTGAATTACGTTGAATTCCCTGAACCAGCGCCTGTTCGTGCGGAACAGGTCGATGCCGGCGCTGGTCGGCGAATCGAACAGCCAGGGCTCGACAAAACTCGTGGAAATGGAGTTGCGCCGGCTGCCGAATTCCCAGTTGAAGTTCAGGTTCTGGCCGTTGCCCAGGAAATTAGGGACGATCATGGATATCGTGCCCACGAGACCGTCGAGGCCGCTGTAGCCGGCGCCGGCGTTCGCCGTGCCCGTCGGCTTCTCGAGGACCGTAAAGGTGATGTCCACGTCTCCGTTCGGAAGGGGCTGCAGGCCGGGCTGGACGTCCTGGAAGTAATTCAACTGGAATACGTCCCGCTGGCTTCTGAGCAGAACCGAACGGCGGAAGAACTGCCCGGGCTTGATCAGCAATTCACGCCGTATGACCTTGTCCTTCGTCTTGGTGTTTCCCACGATGTCGATCCGATGTACCTTGGCCGGATCCCCTTCGTTGACCGCGAAGTTCAGATCGATCGTGGAATCATTGGCCGCCGATTCGCGGGCGATGGGCGTGGCATACAGATAGCCGAGTTCTCCGTACGCCTCGTAGATGGTCGACACACTCTCCTGGTATTCTTCCTCGTTGAACGGCATGCCCGCGTCGATCTTGATGAGACTGGCCAGTTGTTCACCGGTGAACTTCGTATTCCCCTCGAAGGCGACGTCCCCAAGGTAGTACCTTTTGCCCTCGTTGATACGGACCTTGAGGTACATCCGCTTTTTGTCCTCGCTGAACCAGAGCGTATCATCAACGACTTGCGCGTCCCGGAATCCGTGCTTGCGGTATTCCTGGATGATTTTCTCGAATTGGTCCAGCAGGCGTTCCCTCCGTAGGTCGCCCTCTTTCCAGAAGTGCTCTTCTTCCAGGTCCGCTTTCTTGCGAAACGCCTCCTGCAACGTTTTTTCCGGAACGGACACGTTGTTTTCGACGAAGACCTCCCCCAGCTTTACCTTTTCGCCTTCATTGACTTCGATCCTCATGATCGCGTTGTTTCTTTCCACGAGGACGCGCGGATTAAGCGTGGCGAGGAGATACCCTTTTTCGTAATAGGCCTGGGTGATGTTGTCCAGGACGCTCTTTCTTCGGAAGGGAGACAGGGCCTGTCCCTGGAAGATGCCCGATATGCGTTCGAGTTCGTCGTCCTTGATCTTCTTGTTGCCCTCGAACTCCAGGCGGTCCAGCAGCGGATACTCCTTGACGTTCACGGTCAGGATCAGACCTGTTGCGCCTCTGCTGGCGTATATGCGGATGTCCTCGAACAGACCCAGCCGGTACAGTTGCTTGATCGTGGTGGCGCCGTCCCGGGGATTGTACAGGTTCCCCGCTTTCAGCGCGGTCATCGACCGGATGAGAGGCTCATCGACGTTGGCGTGTCCCTCGATGAGCACCTCGGCGATCAGAGGCTGCTGCTGTTGTCCGTATGCTTTGGAAGGTCGGACGGATGCGGAGACGAGAATCGCACCCGTCAGGACCAATAGCAGGAAGGTTTTAACGTACATGAATGGCTTTGGAGACAATGAGAGAGCTTTCCCGTTCATGCGGGTAATCAAGCGGCGGAAACAATCTGTCGGCGTGAAGGCTTCGCATGCAAACCGGCTGTCGATTCAACGCGCATCCCGCCTCCGGGTTCCCGCCGCCGGCGCTTCAGCCGGAGCGACCGGCCTGCAAACCCGCGTTTCAGGCTTCCGACTCGGAGAGTACGGGCACTTTGTCGGAATCGGAAGTCTCGGGTTTGTAGAACGTCAGGTTTTCTCCCTTCTTGCCCACCCTGATTTCATCGCCGTCGCCGAACTTGCCCTTCAGCAGCTCCTCCGCAAGCGGGTCCTCGAGCATGCGCTGAATGGTCTGGTTCATGAACCGGGCGTTGTAGACCGGGTCATACCCCTTTTCAGCCAGCAGCTCCCGCGCATTCTGCGTCAGTGAGATACGGATTCCCCGCTCGTCCATCCTGTCGTTGATCTCCTTGAGCTGCAGGTCAATGATACGGGAGATATCGGATGGATTCAACTGGCGGAAGACCACTGATTCATCGAGCCGGTTCAGGAACTCCGGATTGAACAGCTTCTTCACCTCTTCCTTGACCGTGGCCTCCATCTTCCCGTAGTCGACCTTGGATCCGTCCTGCTGAAAACCCAGGCCCCCTGCCTTGTTGATGTCACGGGTCCCGAGGTTGGAGGTCATGATGATGATGGTGTTGCGGAAGTCCACCCTCCGGCCGTTGCTGTCGGTCAGCGTGCCCTCGTCCAGGATCTGCAGGAGGATATTGAAAACATCCGGATGGGCCTTTTCCACCTCGTCCAGCAGAATGACGGAGTAGGGCTTGCGCCGTACCTTCTCCGAGAGGTGTCCCCCTTCGTTGAACCCGACGTAGCCCGGCGGGGCGCCGATCAGGCGGGAGACATTGAACTTCTCCATGTATTCGGACATGTCGATGAAGACGAGCGCCTCGCTGTCCTGGAAGAGAAAGGACGCCAGGATCTTGGCCAGTTCCGTCTTGCCCACGCCGGTGGGTCCGAGAAAAAGGAACGATCCGATGGGCCGATTGGGGTTCCTCAGTCCGGAACGCGACCGCCGGATGGCCTTGCTCAGCACCTGGATGGCTATGTCCTGGCCGATGATCCGCTTCTTGAGTTCGTCCTCCATGCGCAGCAGGCTCCTGGATTCCTGCTCTTCGAGCCGGAAAACCGGAATGCCCGTCATGCTGGCGATGATCTGCGCCATGTCGTTCTCGGTGACGATCACCACCTCGTCGGAAACCCGTTCGCGCCAGGCCATGAAGGCCTCGTCGTACTCGCGCTGCAACTCTTCCTGGCGGTCCCGCAGGGCCGCCGCGCGTTCGAACTCCTGCTGCTGGGCGGCTTCCACCTTCTTGTTCTGGATTGCCTGGAGCTGTTCCTCGATCTGCCGGATTTCATCGGGGACCGTCATCTTGGACAGCTGCGCCTTGGAGCCGGCCTCGTCGATGATGTCGATGGCCTTGTCCGGA
>CAZZNP010000003.1:97950-100815 GCA_964655785.1 uncultured Gemmatimonadota bacterium | reverse complement strand
CACTGGAAGACAAGGGGGGCGGCCACAGGGCAGCGTGCCACCTGGTCTGACAGCGTGGCCACAGGGCAGCGTGCCACCTGGTCTGACAGCGTGGTCAGCCGGCAGGCGGCGCGTTCGACAGGCGGACCGGTGCATCAAATGGCGGCGCGTTCGACAGGCGGCGTGGTCAGCCGGCCGGTTCGTCAATTGACCGGTGCATCAAATGGCGGCGCGTTCGACAGGCGGCGTGGTCAGCCGGCCGGTTCGTCCCGCAACGCGCGCATTTCCTCAATAAAACCCGCTTCCATGCGGCTCTTCTTCTCTTCCGGCAGGAAGCTGAAGCGGACGCCATTCAGCAGGATTTCGTCGATGGTTTCCCTTGAAAATCCCCAGGGATCCACGAGCAACGCCAGTTCGTCGGTCAGCGTGGTGTTGAACAGGGGGGGATCGTCGGAATTTACGGTGACGACCACCCCGGCCTCGTGAAGCCGTTTCAGAGGATGGGACGCCGCGTCGGGGTAAATGTCCAGGTTGATGTTGCTTGTGGGGCTGATTTCGAGCGGAATGCGATGTTTCGCCAGGTAATCGACGAGCATCGGATCCTCTATGGCCCGGACGCCGTGGCCGATGCGTTCGGCGCCCAGGTCTTCTATCGCGCCCCAGACGCTCTCGGGGCCGGCGTGTTCGCCCGCATGGGGGGCACTGCGCAGTCCCGCCGCCCTCGCCCGGTCGAACCACGGAACAAATGGCGCTGGCGGATATCCTTCCTCCATGCCGCCCAGTCCAATGGCGACCACGCCTTCTTCCCTGCCTTCGATAGCCACTCCGGTCGTATAGTCGAACCGCGCCAGTTCGGGGTAGTCGTTACGCACCAGGTCGAACACCCAGTTGATTTCGCTGCCGAATGACTCCCTTGCCCGCCGGCGCCCTTCCGTAAGCCCGGTGAACCACACGTCCTGGTCCACCCCGTTGATCCACAGGTGGGTGCTCGGTGAAAAGGTCACTTCGGCGTACCGGATATTCTGCCGGGCCATGTCGGCCCCGAATTCGTACACGATCAGCTCGAAATCCTCCACCGTTCGCAGGCACTTCGTGATGGCGACGTACACCTCGATGAAATGGTGGAAGTCCCTGAACCGGTACCAGTTACGCAACCCATCTTCCGTATCGGCGGGCAGGTCCACGCGATGCCGTTCAGCCAGCCTCAGCAACGTGGACGGCGCGATGGAGCCTTCCAGGTGCACGTGCAATTCCACCTTGGGCGCGGCGGCGATGTAGTCGTGGAGAGACATGTTGGTATTCCGTTTTTGTTCCGCTCAGTGCGTCTGGATACAAGTAACGGCCAATCTGTCGCGCGGACAACCTCTATAGACATTTGGCATGACAACAGTCAGGCGCGCGACTATACTGTGTGGGTCAAATTAACGGGCAACAAGGAGCGCAAAGTGAAACTATCTGTGGTCAGCGGCGGCGTATTCAAACTGGACGGAGGCAGCATGTTCGGCATCGTTCCCAAGCCGCTCTGGCAGAAGCTCTGCCCTCCCGACGACCTTAACCGGATCACCAACGACACCAACTGTCTCCTCATTCAGAAGGACGGCCGGCTCATCCTGGTCGACACGGGCTACGGAGACAAGATGACCGAGCGGGACCGGGGAATCTACGGGATGTCGGGTTCCACCATCCTGGGATCCCTGGCGGCCCGGGGCATATCCGCGGAAGACATCGATCTCGTCGTCCTCAGCCACCTTCATTTCGACCATGCGGGCGGCGCGACCCGGATTGATGGCGACGGCAGGGCAGTTCCCGCTTTTCCCAACGCGCGGTACATAGTTCAGAAAGGCGAGTGGGAGGACGCGCTGAACGACTACGGCACGATGAAGACCACCTACCGCCCCGAGAATTACCAGCCGTTGATGGATCAGGGTGTACTTACCCTGGTGGAGGGCGATACGGAAATCGAGGACGGGATTCGTGTGGAGGTGACCGGCGGCCATACCCGCTATCATCAACTGGTAAAGGTGGAGTCAGGCGACACAAGAGCCGTGTACTCAGGCGATATCCTGCCCATGACGACCCACCTGCGCGCGCCGTACAACATGGCCTACGACCTCTTTCCCTTTGAGACCATGATGGCCAAGATGCGCCTGCTCCGGCAAGCGGCCGACGAAGGCTGGGTCGTCGTCCTGGATCACGATGCCAAAGCATCTGCCGGCAGGATCTCGTGCGACGGGGGGGATCGGTTCGGTTTCGAAGCGGTGGATCTAAACTGCCAGTCTGCCTGATCAAGGCCGCCGGCCGGCCGAGCCCCGGCCGGATGTGCACGCTATTCTAACGGGCACCCGCGCCAAACACCTGCGTGCGCCACATGACCCGCCGCTGCCGGTCGTCGAAAGGCGTGCGGCGGTGCATGGTGCAGCGGTTATCCCACATCACCAGGTCGCCGACCTGCCACTGGTGCTTCCAGACAAATCTCGAATGGGTTGCGTGGGCGATCAACTCGTGCAGCAGCACCTTGCCTTCTTGCTCCGCGAGGTCTGTGATATGATGGGTCAGGTGGGGACTGACGTAGATCACCTTGCGACCCGTTTCCGGGTGGGTGCGCACGACGGGATGGATCGTGGGTTCCGGGGTGTTCAGCGCATCGATGGGATGGCGGTGGACCGCGTACAAACCGTCTATGCGGGTCTTCACTTCGGTACTCAGGGCTTCATAGGCGGCATACCCGCTGGCCCACATCGTTTCGCCGCCCCAATCCGGGATCTCCAACGCGTAAAGCATGGAGATGGTACCGGGTTCCGGCAGGTAGGACAGATCGGAGTGAAAGGGAATCTCCTCGCTGCCGAGGGCCCCGATGGGCTTGCCGTCCTCGGTCACGTTGGAGAT
>CAZZNP010000003.1:95315-97850 GCA_964655785.1 uncultured Gemmatimonadota bacterium | reverse complement strand
GGTCCGGCTGGCTGATCCGCTGATCGCGGAAATACAGCACACCGTGATCGAGGAAGGCGCCATGCACCAGGCGTACGGTCTCCCCGTCCAGTTCATTGCGCAGATCAAGGCCGCGCACCTCCGCACCGAGCGCACTTCCGGTTGGTATGACTTCTGGTTGTCCCATCATGCCTCACAGTGCCAAGCGGCTTTTAAGCATCCCGCCCTCAGTGCCTGGTGCGGGAAACTATGCTTACAGATTCGTCGCGTTTGGATCGTCCCAGAACGCTTCCAGTTCAACGCCCAGTCCGTCCACCGTCCGGTTGCACCAGGCGAAGAAACCCGTGATCTGGTTAATCTCCAGGATCGCCTTGTCGCCAAACCCCGCGGACCTCAGTTGCTCTATATCCGCCTCGGTGGTCGAAGCGGGCGCCAGGGTCAACTTGCGGACGTAGTCCAGCATCGCGCGGTCGGCGGCGTCCAGGTCCGCCTCCCGGTAATCCCGCTTGATCGCATCCACCAACTCCTGGTCATTGATCTCTCTGAGGAGCCCCTCCCCATGATGGCGGATTCAGTACTCGCACTCGTTCAGGACCGAGACGGTCGTCGCGATCATCTCCCGCTGACCCAGCGTGATGTCGCAGTCCCCGTGCATGAGGCCCTTGTAGAAAGTCATCAGTGCCCGCAGCGCCTGCACATTCAGGCTGTGGACCTTGATGATGTTGTCCACGCCGCCCCACGAGCGCATCGAGCCCTGGTAGATCCTCTCGAGCGGTCCCTGCGCTTCCGATTCATCAATGGTGCGTATCCACGCCATGGCGATCTCCTCAGGTTGACTACAGTCCGAAATGCCGCCGCATGCGGGCCACGGCGGCCTTCTCCTCTTTGCTCAACGATTCCAGTTCGTACTCCTCATCGGAGATCTGGTCCCTGTGCTCCTCGAACGGCAGTCCTCCCTTGCCCGTTTCATTGAAATAAGCGCTGAGCTGATAGCGCTGGAAGATATTCATCCGGGGATAGTCCTGGGTCCAGACCGCCGCGTCATGCAGCAGGTGGGTCGAGAAAACGAGGACGTCACCGGCTTCCATTGGCACGGTGATGGACACGGGCGGGTGGTCGCCGACCATGAGCCCGTCCGGCGTGCCGAAGGCCGATTTGTGACTGCCCGGAACCAGGCTGAACCCGGTGCCCTCCGGCACATCGGCCAGCGCCACCCAGGTGGCCAGGTGGCTGCAGTAGATCTCCCCGCCCGATGCCTGGTAATCGTTGTGGGGATTCCTGAAACCTGGGGGAAACCTGAACCCGCTGTCGTCCCGGTGATAGGCCTGGTGGACTTCATCGCCCGGCGCAGCCCGGTCCATTTTCGTGCAGTTGCAGTGAAACAGCCGGGGCATGCCCATGGTCAGGCCCGCGACTACGCGGATGATCTCCGGGTCTGCGTTCAGTTCCTGGAAAAGCCTGTGCCCGTATTGGATGTGGTCCAGGTGCGTCTTGTAAGGTTCCTGCCGGTGCCTGAAAACAGGCGCGGGAATCTCGGACTCGTCCGTGGTCAGCCAGTGATCGATGACCTCCAGGATGCGGGCCAGGCGATCCGGTGCGATCACGCCGCGCAGGTGCAGGAATCCCTGCAGGTCGAAATGCCATTTTTCGTTGTCGGTCAACAGGTGTGCGTAAGGCGAGGGCATGGCCGATCTTTCCCGGAAACGTCCCGTCGTGCGGTTACATCTGGGCCAGGTTCGCTACGAGATTGTACGTAAACCAGCCATCACCGGTTATGAAAGTCTGTGGTGTCGCGGTCATGGCGTCCCGCTGTACGCTAATCCCGTCCTCGAGCGGTTCGAACGAGATGATCTTGTCGAAACGGACCCTGAATCGCTTGTGCTCGCCGACGTAATAGAGATGCTTGCTGGTCATGCCGAGGAGGCCGGAGTCCACGTGGACCTGTTCCATGGTCTCGACCCGGCGTCCCTTGAAGGCGCCTGTCCTGTAGTAGACGCCCTTCGCAACACGAAAGCTCACCCCGCGGGATCCACCTACGTACTCTGTGCGTTTCTTGTGTTCGTAGTACTTGACGTCTTGAAACACCCAGGCCAGTTGTTCCGACTTCTGCAGGTTGAAGGGTAGATGACCCGCCGCGGCGAACTGATCCGGGAAATTACCATTCAGCAGTTCACGGATCACTTTCCCCTTTTTTATTCTACCCAGGGCACCGTTCCGGTCCACCACCTCGTCGGATAGTCCGAAATGGCGTTGCAGTTCCGCGAGCAGCCTTTCTTCTTCCTCCGATATCACGCGGTCCTCGAAGGCGACTTCCACGGCGCGTTCCCATCCGGAGACCACGAGGTCACGCAGCATGAAGTCATCAACGAAACACCCCGCCGCGATTTCTCCGATCTGCGTCTCCAACCGGGACAAGTCACGTTCTGGCGTGCCGATTTCGCTGACCAGTGCGACGACCTCTTTCTTGCCGAATTCGTGACGTTCCCTGCATTCGCGGTGCTGGCTCCTGAGAAAACCGGCGGATTGATAGCAGAATCTACATTGGCCCATCTGATC
>CAZZNP010000003.1:89166-95215 GCA_964655785.1 uncultured Gemmatimonadota bacterium | reverse complement strand
GCCAGTACCGCTCCGTTGACGTAGTTTGACGCGTCGGAGCAAAGATACACCGCGGCGCCCTTGAGATCCTGGGGCGCGCCCCACCGGCCGGACGGGATACGCTCTGATATGGACCGGGAACGTTCCGGATCGGTCTGCAGGGCCGACGTGAGGTCGGTGGCGATATAGCCCGGCGCGATTGCGTTGACGTTGACGCCCTTTGAGGCCCATTCGTTGGACAGGGCCATAACCAGCTGGGCGATCGCCCCTTTGGAGGCGGCGTAGCTGGGCACGGTGATGCCGCCCTGGAAGGACAGCACGGATGCGGTAAACACGATCTTGCCCTTGCCGCGGGCGATCATGTCCCGTCCGATTTCCCGGCTGAGGATGAACGGCGCGTTCAGGTTCACGTTCAATACCGTGTCCCAGTATTCGTCGGAGTGCTCGGCGGCGGGCGCCCGCAACGTGAGGCCGGCGTTGTTGACCAGGATGTCGATAACCGGAAAATCGCTTCTGACCTTACGAATGAGATCATGCACCGCGTCCCGGTCGTTCAGGTCGGCGCTATAACCGGTAAACCCGCGGCCAAGGGACGTGACCGCCCCTTCGATTTCGCTGCCGGACGACTCCATCGACGCGCTTACGCCCACGATATCCGCGCCCG
The DNA here is from genome assembly GCA_964655785.1 of uncultured Gemmatimonadota bacterium. Lineage (GTDB taxonomy): Bacteria > JAAXHH01 > JAAXHH01 > JAAXHH01 > JAAXHH01 > JAAXHH01. Next base: position 94,572 of record CAZZNP010000003.1, on the reverse strand, counting down.
CCTCGGCCAGTCCCTCGGCAAGACCCCTTCCGATTCCCCTGCGACAGCCGGTAACGAGTGCGGTTTTGCCATCCAGTCTGAATGCATCCAATATGGACATAAGTGTTTCCCCGATCGAAGATCCGTTACAGGACGACAAGACGACAGGACGAGTCGTCCGGTTTCAACACAACCGACGTGTCGGAATTAAGCGGGTTTCCGGCTGAAAAAGAAGCTGTCGAAAGCGTTTTTTGTCAATTGAGATTTCATGTCCGGTGGACGGCGAGGGTGTATGTCGAGGGACGGCAGAGGTCACATGTGCCCGGCGGACGCGGAGGGCGTCAAATACGCGCCGGGGCCAGGGACCAGGCCTGCAGCGAAAGGATTCGGACCGCGCCTCCGCGGGCAAACAGGCTTACCCCCAGGCTGTCGGACCGCGTCGGATAGATGCGCTGGGTAACGCATTGCCGGCTGTTGGCAAAGACCTCGAGAATCGAGCGGTCCAGGAAGATGCGCAGGATAAGCCGCTCACCCGGCGCCAGTTCAAATGGCCCTTCCTGGGCGGTGACGTACTGCTCGCATTCCGATAGATTCGGCGGGATACCGCGGTATCGCGTGTAACGAATGTCGTGATCAAGCGACGACCGGCTGACGTTGACCCGCAGAACCCCGGCTTCCGCGTCGTAGGAGACCGCGGTTTCCTCTTCGCCCCCCGGAGAGCGCAACACTTTCAATCCTGCTTCCCGTGCTCCCAGGAGATCGATCTCGACGGCCAGTTCCAGGCAGTCGCCGCCGATTCCGTCGATCGCAACTTCCCCATCGGCGGCTACGTCGATGGAACCAGTCCGGCGGGCATCCAGCCGCAGTGCTTCAAGCTCCGGGACGGGATCGATCCGCAGGTGGCCGTCGGGACCCGGCGACAACAGGCGCGGAACGGTCATAACGCCCGACCATCCCGAGGCCCGCTCGCGTTCGTTTCCGCGCAACTCGCGGACCCAGTCGAAGAAGATCCGCCGTCCGTTTGGATCAAGCAGGGTCCGCGGACCGCCGAGATGGCCCCCTTCCCAACTCATGCGCCCGTGGATATCGGGATAAAACCGTTCGTTCCGTACCCGGCCGATATAGTACTGGCTACCCTGCAGATGGCTGCAGAAGAGCAGCATGTGCCGGTCGCCGAAGGGGAAGAAATCCGGCACGGCGCAGTCTTCGCCTTCTTCCGTCCACTCCCGCCGAGACTGGTAGAACACGTCTACGAATTCCCACGCGCGCAGATCAGGCGATCTGAAAAGGTACGCCGCGTCTCCGCGGTCTTCTGGGTCGCGTTTGTTGACGGCGGCGTAATACAGGTCGTTCTCCAGCCACCCGCAGGGGTCGTGGATGGTGTAGCGGCCGAAGTCGGCGCTTCCCGCTTCCGGCTGAGGGATCACCGGATTGCACGGGTCTTTCGTCCATTCGATCAGCAGATCGTCGCTGCTGTCGCTGCTCCGGGCGAGGCAGAGGCCGTCCGGGTTGCCGAAGTAGATCAGCACCGGAGTTCCTTCCTTGCCGACCAGGGCGCCTCCGCTGTAGCAACCCTTTCGGTCCGGCCCGTCCGCGTCAGGGGTCAGCGCCACCGGATGATGGACCCAATGCACGAGGTCGGTACTGGATGCGTGGCCCCACTGAATGAGATGCCAGTAGGCGCCGCTCGGATTGTACTGGTAGAAGATGTGGTAACGGCCCTTCCAGTAGAGGGCGCCGTTGATATCGTTCATCCAGGCCGACGGCGGCGTGAAGTGATAGGCTGGCCGGTGCGGGTCGAGGACAAAGGCGTCGGCGAGTTCGCCGGCTTCCCTGATCCGCGCTTCCATCCGTTCGATCAGGTTGTCGGCAGGCATGGGCGCACTCGCAGGTTGGCGGCCGGGGATCCGGGCACATCGGGCTCCTTTCACACACAAGAGATAACGTGTCTGCTGAACCGGGTCAACTCCATTTCGAAATGCGCAAACAGTGAGTGTTTTACTGAATCAAGCGGGTAGGGGCGTATCAAACCTTCCTGTTATGAGCCAGACCAAGCGTGGTCGGGACAGGCGGGCCGCCACCTTGTGTAAATACGGATTGCCCGCGCCAGACAGCAACGAAACTTGTATTGTCAGCTTGAGTTTGTTATACTTCAGAGTCTAATTTGTTCGGGCTATGAATCTCGGTCATCTACATGCTTTCGGTAATGCACACATGAACTTCAACACCAGCAATCAAACGTACCGACACCTCATGGGTAATGGGCTGAGTTACCACGTTCCGACGTTCCAGCGCGATTACTCCTGGGATACCGATGAATGGGATGACCTATGGCAGGACATAACAGGACTATTCGGTGAAGCCTCCGAACCTGCTCACTACATGGGTTATCTGGTATTGCAATCATCAGATAACAAGGCATTCGACATAATCGACGGCCAGCAACGGATGACGACGTTGAGCCTGTTGATGCTGGCCGCGGTTTCCCATCTTACGGACCTCGCCACGCCGGACGATTCTGCCGACCCGCAACGCCTCCGGGCAGAACAGCTACGTAGCAGCTATATCGGGTACCTGGATCCCGTGAGCCTTGTTCCGCAGTCCAAACTGACGCTGAACAGGCACAACGATAGTTACTATCAGAACTACCTCGTGCCGTTGGACCGCCTGCCGCAAAGAGGGTTCAACGCATCCGAACACCTGCTGCGCAAGGCATTTGTCTGGTTCAAGGAGCGTATAAAAGGGTACAGCGGCAACGATGGAGAAGCCGTGGCGAAATTCGTCGATCATACCGTGGACAAACTTTTCTTTACTGTTATTACGGTTACCGATGAACTGAATGCGTTTAAAGTTTTCGAGACGTTGAACGCACGCGGTGTCCGTTTATCCGCGACTGACTTACTCAAGAACTTCCTGTTCTCCATAGTATCGCGAGAAGCGGTGCATGAATCGGAAATCAAAACGCTTGAAGACCGGTGGGAAGCCATCGTCGAGTTACTTGGCAGCGAAAGTTTCCCCGAGTTTCTGAGGGTGTTCTGGAATAGTCGTAATAAACTGGTCCGCAAGACGGAACTGTTCAAGACGATACGTAACGAGATCCGAAACAGGGAAGACGCCTTCGGCTTGATACGAGACCTGGACCGGCATGCGAGGATATACGCGGCTATACGCAACCCTGACGATACAGCCTGGACACCGGAAGAACTCGAATGTCTCGACAAGTTGCAGATGTTCAACGTCCGCCAGCCGTATGCTGTATTGCTTGCGGTTTTTGACAGATTCGCAGAGAAAGATCGAGGGGGGATCTGCAGGTTCCTGAACGCGATCGTTGTAGTGTCCTTCAGGTATAACGTGATCTGTGGACGTCAGGCCAATGAACAGGAATTGGTATATAATGGAATCGCCCGAGATATATCGGAAGGACGAATTGACGATGTAAACAGTGCGATTTCCGCACTCAAACCGGTCTATCCGGAGGACAATGAGTTCAAAGCTGCTTTTGCGGAGAAGGTGCTTCGGACCACGAGCACTCGAAACAAGAAGATAGTTCGTTATGTGTTGTTTCAACTGGAAACGCAACATTCAGAAACTGCCTTCGAGTTCGAGAGCGCGAAGTACGGAATCGAGCACGTACTGCCCGAAAACCCCGGCGACGATTGGGAGGAGTTCGACGAACCACAACGGGAGTCCGCAACGTATCGGCTTGGTAACATGACACCTTTGGAAACCACCGTTAATAGGGACATCGGGAACGCCGGCTTCGACGCGAAGCGATCGGTATACGAGGCAAGCGTATTCTCGATTACGACGAAAATAGCACAGGAATTCGATACGTGGACGGTGGAAAAGATACGTTCGCGGCAGAACTGGATGGCAAGGCAAGCTACGGGCATCTGGAAACTCCTTTGATCATCACCGACCCCCGCTTCACGATTCGCTCGCTGAATTCAAACCAGACCTACTGGGAACAGGGAGTGTTTCCGGAATGGACCGCCCTGAACTGCTACCGGCACTATCCGGACAGCGGGATCGGGACCGGCGTCGAACCCCACTACCACGATAACGACGAGATCTGGCTGTTCACCGCGGGCCGCGGGGAGGTTCGGCTGGACGGCGTCAGGCACGAGATCACGCCCAACACCATGGTCTATACGCCCATGGGTTGTGTACACCAGTTCCAGATGTTCACGCCTTATGAGAACAACGCCATTGTGACGCGGCTGGAGAGGGCCATGAGGCCGTTGCACCTGACTGTCGAGGAGTATGGACCGCCCGAACCGACCGTTCCTGGATTTGTCGTGCCGGGTGATCGGAATACGGGTCCTATCCAGGATCCGGGTCCGCGCTGCCCCATCGCCGAGTGGAGGCTTCAGCGACGTGAGGACATCAACGCGCTAAATACTGCCGAATTGCGGCAGCATGAGCACTGGATGGTTTTGGAAGGGGCGTTGCGCGTGGCGATAGATGACCGGAAGATATCCCTGCACCAGGGGGACATCGCGCTGCTTCGTGCGGGCATCACGCGCCAGGTATCTGATGAAGACCGTGGCACGAGGGCGGTCGTCGTGCGGGAGCATCCTCGAACGAGGTAGCCGAGGCAGTGGTCGTGCGGGAGCATCCTCGAACAGGGTAGTCGAGGCAGTGGTCGTGCGGGAGCATCCTCGAACAGGGTAGTCGAGACTAATTGTATGAGAGGGGCGAGCGCGGAAGAGGCGACGGGCCGGGCGCCCTGTTTTCAGCGAATCGGGCTTTAATCCGCGCATGCAGCCTGTCTTAATCCGCCCCGATCGCCTGGTGGATCTCGTCCAGCCATACGACCATCTCGGCCGTGATGTCGTTGTGCGGTCCGGTCAGGCCCATCTCCGGCCACGCCCATGCGCCGGTTGCCAGCTGGGTCCCTACCAGGTTGTCCCCTACCCTGACCGCCATGTCTCGGTACTTTGCTTCCCCCGTGAGTGTGTAGAGCATCGCGCCTGCCCAACCGACCTTCCCGGCGCGCAGCAGTCTGAAATGATAATCCCCCACGTGCTCGCAGAAACTCATGTACTCCATCGCGAGATCCAGCCATTCCTTCTCGCCCGTGGCCATGTACAAGCGGCACAGGAAACCCGCGGCGATGCCGGGATGGTAGAAAGACTGGTCCCGCGACTCGTCCCGTGTCAGCACGTACCTGAAGTCGTCGCCGTCCATCACCTCGGTAATCAGCCCGCGTTCGCGGCTGTAGACCGTCCACAACGCGTTGGGGAAATCGGGCTGTTCCTCCATCATGCGTCGCATCCAAGCACCCACTCCCCTGGCCACGTCCAGCCTTCCGGTATAAATGGCGCACCAGCCGCATCCACTCACGACCCATAGATCCTGTTCGGTGCCGCTGTCGCGCGCCGTGGGATGGGAGTAGAACCCGCCGCCGGCGGGGTCGCGGAACCC